>NZ_JBLZFX010000090.1:0-25636 GCF_050753345.1 Alkalinema pantanalense CENA528
TCTACCGCCTTATTGCTCAGAAATGAATCCCATTGAAGGGGAGTGGCATCAGTTAAAAGCTCACGAGATCTCAGGACAGATGTTCGATAATTCCTATGACTTAGCCATGGCCGTTATCGCTGGGGTAGAAAACCGCTATTTTCCCAAAGGTTATAAGGTTGAACGTTTTATATTTAATTCAGCCTAGCTACTTAATAGTGGCTTGTACCTCTTCGCGAGTGCCGCATAGATAAAATTGCAACGGTCTATGTTCCGAATCGGTTACACGATCGGAACTATCAAAACCAATAAACATGGGATTTCTCCTGATTGTAGAGACGGGAAGAAATCCCAAAAATTAAGACCACCCTTTTGTGCAGGACAAGTAGGGTGGCCCGATCGAATGTTACAATCCGTGTCAGACCGCCGAGCTGCCTGGTTCAGCTTGGGGGTTTAGCTGCCCACCGTTGGCTTCAACAACGTTGGGTAGCGCCTTAATTTTCGGGAAACAAGCTGATTCAATCGGGGTATTACAACACGGTTGTACTCAGCTATGACAGACAACACTACGGAAAACTCGCGGGTCTGTCAACTACCCTGAGACACTTCGCAACAGTGTGGATTGGCAACAGCAGTTATCGGGCTGCGCTCAGCACACTAGCCGCCGTTAAATTAAACGCAGGAAACGTTGGGGAGCAAATGATCTGTGTTCCGGTGTAGTCCTGGAATTGATACTGCCCTGCGACCCAGGCTCCGTCAGTTGAAAATACCTCTACAGAGTTGTTGCGGTAATTGTTTGATAACGCGCTGAAACGGGGCAGCATCTTGTAGCCCTTGGGATAAAATCAACGCGCCCTGGATCGCAATGACGCCATCTTCCCCCCGTTGCTGAGCCAGGTTAGCATCCATCCCAGCTTCCACCAGCACCGCCGCGATCGCCGCAATCCAGTCCCGCAAAATCTCACTGACCTGAGCGTGAAAAACATCACGGGCAGAACCCAACAGCAAAATGGCAAAGAGACAGGGTTGTTGCCCACCCTCATACACCTTATAAACCCGATCGCCCATGCGCTGCAAGCGGGCTAACGGTTCCCCTGGACTCCGAAGCATTTGCAGCACATTTTGCTCCAGCCAGCCTTCCAGATAATCCAGCACAGCTTCTACCATTTCATCCTTACCGCCGGGGAAGTGATGGTACAGACTGGCTCGCCCCAATCCAGTGGCCTCAGAAATTCTGGACAAGGTCGCGCCATCGTAGCCATACTGCCGAAACAGGTTCAACAGGCAGGGAATATAGATGTCTTTGGGCATGGGACTGACTTGCAATGGAGCTAGGGAATCGAGCAATTGAAAGTAGCTATTGACAGTGTACCGTTCGTTCGGTATAAATTAGATGTACCGAACGAACGGTACAGTCCTTGACACCCTCTCCGAGGAACCCTGTCACTTCACGATCGCATTCAACCCAGCCCCATGCAGGACTGAAGCCTCGCCCTACTCAGATTTGCCCCGGACTCAAAGCTTCACAAGCCAAAAGCTTCATAAGCCAAAAGCTTCATAAGTCTCGCCTGCATTATCCCGCCTGCATTGTTTTGATCTCTACCGTTTCATCTTTACCCCTGCGCCAAAAAGGAGCATTCCAATGATTAAGCTCTACGGTCATGAAATCTCTGGTAACAGTTACAAAGTTCGCTTGATGCTGTCATTACTCAACTTGGACTCCGAATGGGTCAGAGTGGATCTGATGAAAGGCGAACATAAGTCGCCAGAATATCTCGCCATGAATCCCTTAGGACAAGTACCACTCCTAATAGATGGGGAAACGCAACTAGCCGATGCCCAAGCCATTTTGGTCTATCTGGCGCGGCAGTATGGCGGTGACCCGTGGCTCCCGCTGGATGCGCTACCCTTAGCACGGGTAATCCGCTGGTTATCGATCGCCGCTGGAGAAGTGCGCCAAGGGCCGGAAAATGCGCGTCTTTACCATTTATTTGGCGCTGGAACCAACATTAATATTGAGCGGGCGACCCAAAAATCCAACTTGATTCTCAGTCAACTCGATCAGCATTTGCAAACCCATGATTGGTTGGAATTTGACCATCCCACGATCGGCGATGTCGCTGTTTTTCCCTATGTTGCTCTCGCCCGCGATGGAAAAATTGATCTAGATGCATTTCCCAACGTGTTGAATTGGATCGATCGCATCAAACAATTACCGGGTTACATTCCGATGGCTGGTCTGTAGTTCTCTGCCATTCAACCCATTCCACTACACAGGAGAGAATGCACCATGGCCAATCCAGGCTGGGCACAAACCCAATCCCCCTTCCACGTGGGAGAATTAGCCATTCAGGCGCGCTTGGGCGTTCAGGAACAGATCGACAAACAAGGTCGGCGAATCATTCGGAACTATCTCCCCGATCAGTTTCGGCAATTCTTTGCCCAACTGCCCTACGTCATTGTCGGCACGATCGATGCAAGCGGGAATCCCTGGGCTTCTATCCTGGTCGGTGCTCCAGGCTTTCTCTCCACACCGGACGATCGCACATTGAAAGTGGTTGCCCAGCCCCTCTTGGGCGATCCCTTAGCCGCTAATCTGGCGCAGGGCATTGACATTGGCTTTCTGGGGATTGAACTGCCAACCCGTCGCCGTAACCGGATGAATGGAATTGTCACTGCCACCCAGGCCGATGGCTTTGAGGTGCAGGTACAGCAAAGCTTTGGCAATTGTCCCCAGTACATTAAAGCCCGCAGGTCTGAGTGGGCTGAAGTGGCTCCAAGCACTCAACCCCCCCAAGCGATCGAACAATTGGGGGAACGAGAACAAACCCTAATCACAACCGCTGATACCTTCTTTATTGCCACCGCCTATCAAGCTGAATCAGCGGGCGCGGCGAGTGGAGTGGATGTATCCCATCGGGGTGGAAAACCGGGTTTTGTCAGGATTGAGGACGATCGCACTTTAACCATTCCTGATTTCTCCGGTAACCATCACTTCAATACCTTGGGCAATCTGGAGTTGAATCCCCATGCTGGACTTTTGTTTATTGATTTTTCTCAAGGCCATTTGCTCTACTTAACAGGGATTGCTGAAGTGATTTGGGACGGGCCTGAAATTCTGACCTATGCTGGGGCAGAACGCTTATTGCGTTTCCATCTGCAAACGGGCTACTCCGTGGCAGGAACTCTGCCGCTGCGTTGGTCAGATCCCGAGTTTTCACCGTTTCTCGTTGGCTAAGCTGCCCTGAAACCCTGTCCCACAAAGGCTGGGTTGTTGCATAGCCCCGTTATCTCATCTCAACTCACAATCGGAGCCCCCACGATGGAAACTAACCCCCCCCTGCCTCCCTTCACCCTAGAAACCGCTCAGCTCAAAGTCCAAGCGGCTGAGGATGCCTGGAATACCCGCGACCCCGATCGCGTGGCACTGGCCTATACCGAAGATTCTGAATGGCGGAATCGATCGGAATTTTTTAGTGGGCGACCTGCGATTAAAGAGTTTCTTAAACGCAAATGGGCCAAGGAACTGGACTACCGTTTGAAGAAAGAACTCTGGTGTTTTATGGACAACCGCATTGCCGTGCGATTCGAGTATGAATGGCATGATGATTCAGGAGCCTGGTATCGCGCCTATGGCAATGAAAACTGGGAATTTGCTAGCAATGGTCTGATGATGCGTCGGTTTGCCAGCATTAACGATGTACCCATTCAAGAATCGGAACGCAAGTTTCGCTGGGAGCGCACCTAATGACTTGACCAACCGTGACTGAATAGGAGTGGAGTTTATAGCTTGTTGAAGCTGAAGCTGAACCGAATTTTGCATAACTCGGAAACCCCAGCACTATAAAATCGTCTAGCAAATGAAATATTTCGATCGTCCTTTTTCCCTGATTTCACTGTTAGGGTGCTGGACAATTCTTTGAAAGCCCACTCCTCAATCTCCTATGCGTTATTCGATTGTTGCCTTGAGTTTCCTGACCCTCTCCACCCTGCTGACGGGTAGTCTGACCACCGCTGCTGGACTAGCTCAGTCTTCCACCGTCCCCACTGCACAACCCGGCCTCAGCGACGAAATTGGGTGGGAATTTGTCGGCGAATCGACTCTCAATTCCACCCAAATTGTCGAAACGGAATATGTGGGCGACTGTCCCGGTAGCGAGATTGAAACCAAGGAAGCCCGCTTCACTTCCAGCAAAACCCAACCGAGCGATCGCCGTCGGGTGATTGTACGCAACACCACCAGGGGCCTCAGCGGAGACACCCTGCCCTTCACCAACCGGGAATATGACAAGGGCCGATCGTCAGAACCTACCAAAATGGAATTCGGTACCAGCCACTCTTCTAAGCGCTTTCGGGTACTGCCGGGAGTCAATGAATTTGAATATGAAATTCGCGATCGCGATCGGGTGATTGATTCCGGAAAATTCAGCGCCAATATTGAAAAAGCCACCCGCCAAATTACCCGCAATGCCCAATGGTATAACGAAGAAGTTTGTGCTAATTCTTCCGTTTCCAATAACGTTTGTGCAGATTTGCGGCAGCGTCGGCAATTCCGTTGTTCTACAGGCAAAGTGTTGCAAAGTTACTTTGAATCCGACGATTCTCCTAGCTATCGCACTTTGATTTCCAATCAGACGAATAAATCCATTCGCCTTTCGATCGATGGCGATTTCTACCGCTTGGAATCCGGGGAAAGTGTGCGCATCCGGCGGCGGAGCTCCTTTGAAGTTCGCTACAATCCCACCTGCCAAACCTGCGAATTGACCCACAGCAACTATGTGGAAGCTGGCAAGCGGGTGAAATTCCGCCGCCAGAATGACCGTCTGGAACTCGTGGACTATCCCCGTAACGATTACTAGGATGATGCCCAGAACCCTCAGCGATGCCCTTACCAAGGACTCCCAATGAGGGTGAAGGCTGACCAGTAGTAGGGATGAGATAGGGCCCGATCGCCCAAACTAGCCAACTCATCGGGCACCGCCACCTGTCCCCCTGACCAGACCAACTGCCCATTGTGTAACTTCACCGTTCCCCTCAGCATTTGGATCTGCGCTCGCCGAATCGCTTCCGCCTTAATGGGAGACTGGCGCAACTGTTGGTAAAACTCGGCCATCAGCCCCGAGGTACCTTCATCACTAACATTCCACAGACTCGCTAAGGCCGATCGCGCCCCCGCCTGCACCGCCAACCCTGCAAAGCCCAACTCCGCCTCCCGATCGCCCAACGCCATCCGACAGGCACTCAACACCAGCAAATCGATCGGCGGGTCATTCCACTGGAGATCCCGCAACTGATCGAGCCGGAGCCGTCGATCCTGAAGTTGAATGTAGGAGTCCGCTAAGTCACCGGGCAAAAACTCGCCATGGGTGGAGAGATGCACTAGTCCAAAGGGTTGGCGTTGACGTTGATTTTTCAGGTTTGTCAGTGTGAAATCTTGATTTAATAACGTGCTTCCGGGCCACAGTCGGCGAATATTGGCCAATTCCAATTTGACTGCTGGAAGGGGCGCTTGGTCAGCAAATTGCGTGGCTCCGGCGGCCAGGACTGCCGCTTCCCCTAAATCCACCAGTCGCGGATCGGTGAGACTGAGGCTGGGCATCAGGCCAATGCTGTAGTTTTCGATCAGAAACTGTTTACCGTCGTAGAGTGCGGCTAAGGGAATAAACCGGAGTCCTGTGTCCATCACAAAGGACACATTGCCAATCCGTCGATCGCGCAATTCTTGTTCGATCGGACGAATCAGCCAGTCATAGAGTTTTTTAGCGGATTTCAAATAGCTGCGGGTGTTGGTTTTGCTGGGATCGGCCACTTCCGATCGGAATTGCTGGGCCAGGGCTAGAACTTGCGCGCGATCGGCCTGGGGAATGCGCAGAACGTAGGGAGGCTCAGTGGGGGTCACCAACAGCAGTTCCAATGCCTCCTGCTCCTTGACGACTAATTTGATATCCTTTTCCTGCCGTTCGATCGAGCCTTCCGTCGTGGGGACAAATCCCACATACAGCAATGCCGGTCGGATTCCGGTCACCTCAGCCACTCGTTCTAAGGTTTTACGCGCCGCACCCAAGGAAATCACTCTCGGTAGATCCGGCAAATCTAAATAATCGGAAAACTCAAAGGTGTGATCATTTTCCCAGTTATCAAACTGACTCCCGAGATCTAACAAATCATCATCGGTATCCGGTGGCGTTTCATTCTCATTAGGCGATTTTTGTTGAATTTCGGGGAAAGGAGGCAAACCATCGGTTGGTAGTATTGGGGCCGTAATTTCGGGGGTAATGATGGTAATGGTACTGGGGGCGGTTCCTTGTACGAAAGTCCCAGAAATTGCTCGCGTAGGGTCTAAGCGGTTGGTTATCCCTGTTGTAATTGTGGCAGCAGTGCCGCTAATGCTGGCATCCCCGATCGTAAACGGAACATTGGGTGCTAATCGACTTGCGCGAATGATGATAGAGCCACCGCTAATTGCACCTGCTGTAGAAATGCTAGAGAGAATGTTATTTTGATCGGTAAAGCTGCTGCCCATGCGGAGAAATCGGGCTGTGGTGATGTCTACCTGCCCACCAATCCCGTCGCTTCCCCCCTGAGCATTAATGAAGCCAATTTCGATATCCCCTTCCGGATCAATCAAGACATTCCCCCCATCCCCCCGATCGGAATGGCTGTCGATTGCTTCGAGGCGAATTTGCTCTTGGGCAATGACGGTGATGTCGCCCCCTTTACCGTCGCTATTGGCACTACTGAGAAACAGTTTGGGCGCATCGATCGAAGCAGCTTGTAAGGTCAGTTTGCCGCCTGCGGTACCAAAGGCAATGCTATCGGGAACGGTGAGGGTTCCGGTGAGTTTGAGGGTAAAATCACCCCCTTCGGTTAAAACGAAGGTATTGGGAAAAGTCAGATCGCCAGCTTTACTGAGGCTAAAATTGCCGCCCCCTGTGCGGAGGATGGGAGGCAGTAGCAAGTTTTTGGGAGCCAGTTGATCGCCGATCGTCAAGCTACTGCCAGACAACAGAAATTCATCCGGCATGGAGAGGGTTCCGCCTGCATTCACAACCAGCTTGCCGTTTTTACCCAGTTCCACAGTGCGATTGCCAATCACGATCGGTTCTTCGGTCACCGGATCAAGTGTCGTGATCTCGCCCCCCACAGTTAAATTTTGAGCAGCCCACAGGTTAATGGTTCCTGCTCGATCGGTGCCGCTAGCACTAATCACCCCCGTTTTCAGGCTGCCTTGCTGGGCAGTAATATCGATATTGGAACCCACTTTTGCATTGCTAGAGCGAACATCTTTAACATCAATATTCCCTTGCTCACTCAACAGAGAAATCTCACTTGCGGAATCGCCAGCGTTGCTAGGAATGGTCGGCACAATCCCCGTCCCAAAATCTCCAACCGCACCCAAAATCACATTAGTGGATTGAATCGTTTGGCCCGCTGAGATTTGAATATCTCCCGCACGGCTGAGCCCTTGGGTAATTAGCCCTTGGATGCTCACCGCTCCGGTCGTCGATAGCGTGACTGTACCGCCCACCGGATTGGCGACTTCAGAAATGATGCGGCCTGTAGAAATGCCGCCAGTACCTGCACTGAGGCTGATATCGCCACCCGTTTGGGGCAGAAGATTGGTAGGAACAAGACCCTCAATTAAGAGATTTCCTGTGGTAATGCCCCCGCTATTAGCAGTGAGGGTCATATTTCCGACGGTTGTTGGAAAGAGGGGTTGTTGAATGGTGAGATCGGCAGTTTGAATATCACCCGATCGAGCCGTGAGATTGATACTCCCAGCTGATAAATTGTTAAAGTCACCGGGACTTGTTGTAATTTCTCCAACACTAATGTTGTTTGCTGTAATCGTCAGATTACGGCCTAGGGTATTAATATTACGGCCCGCCCCATTGAAGTTACCCAATGCTTCAAAGGTCACTGTAGAGTTGTCGGAAGCATTAAAGGTAATATCTTGGCTTAAATTGATATCACGGCTGGCTTGGAGAATTAAATTCCCCGTGATAGCTTCAATTTCGTTAGCCTGGATACTCAAATCTGCAGTTGTTCCAAACTGATTAAATAAAATACCGTTATCTAAGTTGACGGGGGGAAGGTAAGGACTGAAACCGATGATATTAATATCTTGCGGATCAAGTAAAACTGTTCCCGCAGGCCCTTGACTGGCACTAACATCCGCCTTGCCTAGGAAGCCGAGCTTCTGTTTGCCGGAGACTTCCACAAAGCCGCCTTGGGTAATACCTTTGGCCGTAATTTCGCCGTTAAACTGCGTGGCCCGATCGCTCCAGGCAATCACCCGTCCGCCGGAACCAGATTGCAACGCATCGGCTTGGATTGTGGAAGCTTGATCAATGTAGGTTTGTTCTGCGTTGGGAATGGTACCTTTGCCTTGATAGTCTCCTCCAATGCGAATAGTACCTCCGCCAGCATTGCCCGAAGCATTGAGATTCGCATCAACGATCGCGACTTGCTGACCCAAGGTCGTAATGCTTCCACCCCGTCCATTGGTGACCTGGGGATTAGAAACATCCTGGGTGCCGGAGACGATCGTGGTTCCCGGTGTGGTTGGAATTTTTAGGTTCGATCCGGTCAGTTGCAACGTGCCATCGGGATTGACCGTGACCCCCGTTGCTGTGGGTAGATTGCCACCCGTTAACAGTTCCGGTAGAGCCGTGGTGCGGAAGCTGTCAGGGTTGCCTGTCCAGGGCTGGAGTTCTAAGCTGAGTAGGCCGTCGCTGGTATCTAACGTCGCCACCGTTTGCCCAGACACCGAGGCGATCGTAATTTGGCCGCCCGGTGCAGATAGGGTACCGAAGTTAAATACCGTCCCTGCCAGCAAGCTAAGATTTTGCCCTGTGGAGACGGCTAGGTTGCCAAAGTTAGCGATCGGGCTCGGTTGCGCAGCCGTAAAGGCAAAGGAACTAGGAATCCCTAGTAAGGTGCTGTAGTTATTACTGCCAAAAACATTGAGCCACTGATTACCAAAGCCCACACGATCGGCAGTAGTTGCGGTAAACGCAGCGGGAACATTGAGAGACGCATTGTTGCCAAACAAAATTCCCGCTGGATTAATCAGGACTAAATTAGGATTCCCTCCCGAAACTTGAAGCAATCCGTTGATGATAGAAGGATTACCCCCATTAACGCTACCAAGGATATTTTTTAACGCGGGGTTAGCTAAAAAGTTAGCGGTTTCTCCAGCCTCCAGACCAAACTGTGTAAACCGATGAAATAAATTGCTGCCATCCTGGGAACGGCTGCCCCCGGTAATCTCAAAGCGGTTCCCCTGTTGGTTGACGATCGTTCCAGTCCCATCAGCGGCAGGTACGATCGACTGGGCTTCCACGCCAGTGACAAGGCCGATCGTCCAAACTGGCCAACTTAGCAGAGCAATAATAAACCGATTAGATAATGTATTCATAGTTTTTCTCTTAAGGGAACTTGACAACAAGAATTTAAAGGCTGGGTCGCCACGTCTTCCAACCCTGCCGTTTTCAAAAGACTATGCCACTCTTTTTCTACTGCGCTATTTTGCGGCTGCTGTAACCGGAGAGCCCCCAGAGTTGTCAAGGCATCATTCCAGATACCTGCCTGGAGATAGCGTTTTGAGCGTTCGATCGGAGGCTTTAATAGAATTTCTTGAAACAATGTCGGGTCTGTTTTTAACCGAATCATTGCAAAGTCAACGAATTGATTCATAGAGGTATCTTTTTCATCACACTTCACCACAAATTTCCAATGCACCAGTTGATTGATGGCTAAGGGAGATTCCGTTTTCGGTAGTTGTAAATGGATGATTCCGGGTTGGGCTTGCTGGAGGGTAAGCACTGTGCGCTGTACGGTATAGCGCTCATCTTCGGGATCGGGTTCCTCCACCCGCAGTTCAGCGGAATGCGCTGGGGTGAGGGGATAGGGCAAGTAGAACCAAAAGGTGGGATAGGCTTCGGTGGTGGAACCGACAAACAGCGGCGTTTCTTGCCCTTCCCGCAGCATGGGCACGAGGGCCATCAGGGGCTGATCCGATCGACAGCCACCCCGGCTAGCTGCCCCCCGAGGCCGATTGTTGTCCGCCCGTCGGGATTGTCCGGTGAGTAGTCGCCAGAGACGCTCTGGAACGGATTGGGCGGTACTAGGCGGGGTGTAAACACCTACATTCAGGCCCGTTAGCAATAAGACCATGCCCACGGAGAGAAACCGACGGTTACAGGACGATTGACGCCAATGTTGTAGAAGCTTTGCCATATCGATATAAGTAAATTAGATTAACTGCTGACTTAACTATTGGATTAATCTTGAATCAAGCATTGAATTAATTATGGTTTTGTGATTGCTTTTAACTGTTGCTGCCGAGTCGTTACGGCTACTGCTAGGCTGGCGGTTGTCACTAACATCATTGCTGGAGGCAGAAGTGGCACCCATCTATGCCCGACGATGAACACCAGATAGGAAACACCGACTAATCCCCCGATCGCAATGCCTAGAAAGACAACCCGCCGCAGCGGATCTAACCATAGAAAGACAATGGCACTCCCCACACCGCCCCAGGCCCAAATCCACAGAACATCCAACCAAAGGGGCCATACCTGCAGCAAAGGCCGAGCATTCAGTACGGCACTTAGCAGTTGACTGGTCATCTGGGCTTGCAACACTACCCCCATAATAGGGCCATAGGGTGTTTTGAAATAGTCGTTGTTGGCCTCGGAGGTGATACCAATAAGGACAATACGATCGCGGACATCCTGTTCAGTCAAACGACGATTAAGCACCTCTTCTAAAGTGACTCGTTTGGCCAGATTATTGACTTGCTCCTGGGGCGTTTTGCCGGAGCCTAGACGGTAGTTCACGAGTAGGTAATGGCCCTCGGAGTCGATGCTGCCTTGGTAGGCATTGCTAAATAGCCCGAGGCCCGATAACTCCGCTTTTCCTAAAGCAATCGATCGACCGATGGCATCAAGGGTAACTTCAGGAATTTTAGAACCTTGCGCCCGCTGGAGATAATGAGTGGCCACAGCCCAACTAAAGGAGGCGATCGTCGGACAGGGCATTTCGGGTAAGGGCTTACGCACTAGCATCTGTTTGCGAACGATCAAGTCAACATCATAGACAACATCGGAAAAGCCTAATCGATCGACGGGAATATTCGGTGGAGGATTGATAGCTCGATTGCTAGTAGGATCGCGACCGTCGCCGTTGGGAAGTTTACAAAGGCCAATGATACGATCGTCGGTTTGGAAGCGTTGGGCCAGTTGTTTTACCTGGGGATCGATCGCAAAATCGCGATAGAGATCTAAGCCGATTAAGCGAGGCTGGTAGGGAAGGAGTTCGCTGAGGAGGCGGTTGAGGGAGACATCGGAGAGGGTGCCTCGGGCGTTTTCGTTGCGTTGCAGTTGGGCTTTGATGTCGGCTTCCGTGACTTCGATGATTAAAAAGCGATCGTCGGGGCCTTCGACGGGTTTAGTTTGGGCGAGGCGATCGAAGGCCCACAGTTCGATCGGTTCCAGTAAACCTGTGACGCGAATTCCCCCGATCGCCAAGAGCATCGCGGCACTGGTGAGCACTAGGGTGGGCAGGCTGGGGCGATAGCCGGGGGCTTTGCGGCTGGTGGTGATGTATTGGGTTTGCAGTTCCGTGGGGGAGGGGGCTTTGGTTGGACTCGCTTGTAACCAGGTTTCTGCTTGAATTAAGTCTTTGCCCCGCAATAAAAAACTGGGGTCGCGGTGGTTGCGATCCCATTCCAGGGCTTTGATTTGCAGGCGAGTGTGTTGTTTGGCGTAGTCCAGATCGGTGTCGATCGCGGTGACTAAGGTTCGGAAGCCTTGCTCAAAATCATCCTGATCGCGCAGAAAGATCCAGTTGAGGGCACTGAGTGTAGGGTGGACTTGCTGCGGATCAACATCGCGGTAGATAACGGGAACGAGGCGTTTATTGTTTTGGATGGCGTGTTCAATTTCCCAACCGCAGACTTCTGAAGTGACTGAATCAGGCGAGAGAATAAAGACGAAGGTGTTGGCGGCTTCGATGCCGGATTGAATGGATCTCCACCACTGTTCGGTGGGTTGAATGTTTTGCCAATCGACCCAGAGATCCCGATCGCCTTGGCGTAGGGCGTCATGCAATTTCTGCACAAAGGCTTTGTCCCGACGGGAGTAGGAAATGAAGACGTCGGGGGTGGAACCCGGCGGCAGATCTGGGGGACCGAAGGGGGGCGGATTCGATGGATTCGATCGGGCTTTAAAGCGAGGCAACATAAAGTACAGGATAGAGCATGGGTGATCTGGGTGAAAATGGCTGAAAAATGGATTAAATAACGGGGGATAACTGGAAAATTGAGAATGCTGATCAGCTAATAGAATCGGAGCATTTAAGGAACACGCAGGTCACAACGGGTCACATTTTTTAGCGTAGTTGTCTAGTTTGAATTTGACAATGATACAACGGCTGACAATCAGGTCTGGGTAAGTAGCATTTGATACATGCCAATGCTGGGTGATGCAGAGACGCTAGGTTAAAAAAGATGCCTTAGGGTTCTCCCAAGGCAATTAAAAAGAAATACGATCGTGATTAAAGAAGTGTAGAGATTAGTCAATGAAAATTGAATTGTGGGGGCAACACCAATTAACGAACGCTTCGCACTAGAAAGTTGGGTTGGCCACAACTTTTCTGGGAGTTTTTCAGAATTTGGCTGCTACAGTTTCCCGGTTGCCCGTTTTTGCTATGGCAAACCATGACTTCTTTGAGGAAGCGTCCGGAGCCGGAGCAGGTGGGGGCGAGGCTGTTTTCGGTCATGGCGGGGTTTGCGAGGATGAAGTCTTGCTTGAGGTCGCCGATCGTGGTGCGGAAGGGTTGGGTGGGTTTTATGTAGCGATCGGGGATTTTGACGCCGTTTTTCAGGTCAAAGGCGAGTTGGTGGTATTTGGTTTGGCTAAGGCCGGAGCAGGTGCCGTGTTTTTCCCATTCGTGGGTGTAGAGTTTGGAACTGGGATAGAGGTTGGGAAATTGTTTTTTGATTTTGGGGTCAAAGGCTTCGGTGGTGCAGTTGGCGGGCCAGCCGCTGTTGTATTGGGGCCAGAGGCCATGGAGGACGAAGCCGAGTTGTTTGCCTTTGCTGCATTGGTCGGGGTCGCGGGAGCCTGCGGTTTCGCAGTAGTCGGGGGACCAGGAGAGGGTGAGGACGTAGAAGTCAAATTTGCCGGGGACGTTTTTGCTGGTGTTGACGGGTTTGGATTGGGGTCTGCGCCGTGCTTCGGAGATGAAGGGGACGAGGCAGAGGGTGGCGAGTAGCAATGTAGGGAGGATTGCTTTTTTCAACATAGTTAAGTCCCGATAGTGAATCCCGATCGACAAGGATCTAGAAAGTGGATGTTTGCTTAACAGGGCTGTAGGAGCCATACATCAGGGTAGGGGATCTTTCCAGAAATGTAGCGATCGTTGCAATATTCGTTTAAGTTCAGGGTCGCTCGGGTTTGCGAAAGGTGACGTTATTCTGAGAACGATCGAGGATACTGAAATATAATCGGATTGTAGGTTGAGGATGGTGAAATGCTTGATGAGTATAATCTGAGCCATGCAGTGCGCGGACGGCGACACCAAGCCAAAGTTGGGCTGGATTTACCGGGTGTACAGTTTTTGACCAATAGCAAAGGCCAGAAAACGGCTGTTCTTCTGAGTCTTGAGGTTTATGATGAATTGTGGCGATCGACAGTCAGTCAGTTTACCAATCTTCCGGATGTTCAATTTCTGATTGATGAGCGGAATGAGACTCGATCGGTGTTGCTTGATTTTGCCCATCATTTACCGCTTTGGCAGACGCTTTATGATCAGATTATTCAGACTGTGCCGGGGTATAACAGCGATCGAGTGAAAGGTTGAACCGATCGCCCCCCTTTTGCCCTTTCCCCTTTACCTTTTACCCTGTCTCCCTCCCCCCCCTCCTACCCTTTCCTCAATTCTTCTGCGAAAATAGAAAGCAACTGAGGTGAGGCCACGAGATGAGACGAGATGAGCTACTAGCGGTTATTGAAGAGGCAAAGCGGAGTGGCCAGACGAGTCTTCATTTGTCAAGTCAAGATATTCAAGAACTACCTCCAGAGATCGGGCAATTAAGCAATCTCACTTCCCTTTACCTCATCGACAACCGACTAATAACCTTGCCGGAATCAATTGGGCAATTAAACAGTCTCACTTCTCTTTACCTCAGCTATAACCAACTCACGATATTACCAGAATCGATCGGAGAATTAAGTGAACTTACTTCCCTTCACCTCGATCATAACCAACTCACGACATTACCAGAATCGATCGGAGAATTAAGTGAACTCACCTGCCTTGATCTCAACTCCAGCCAATTAACGGTATTACCGAAATCGATTGGAAAATTAGTCAACCTCACTTCCCTTTTTTTAAGCTTTAATAAACTAACAACATTGCCCGAATCGATCGGACAATTAATCAACCTTACTTCCCTTCTCCTAAGTTTCAATAAAATAACAGCATTGCCAGAATCAGTGGGGCAGTTAAGTAATCTCACCTCTCTGAACCTTAGCGGTAACCGACTGATGAGCCTACCTGAATCAATTGGACAATTAAATAATCTCACTTCTCTCCACCTCAGCAGTAACCGACTGATGAGTCTACCTGAATCGATATGGCAACTGACCAACCTTATTTCCCTTGATCTCAGTGCTAACAAACTAATAGTATTACCCGAATCAATCGACCAATTAAATCAACTTAAAGAATTAGATTTAAATGCAAATAAAATACAGGATTTGCCGCTAGAGCTAACTCATCTCAACCAACTTAAAAAACTAGATATTCGTAACAATAATTTAGGACAACTCCCCCTAGAAGTTAGAAGAAAGTACACGCAACCTGAGCCTGTATTTAATTTTCTAAGGCAACTTAAAGCAGAAAAATCTAATAAAATCTACGAAGCTAAACTATCAATTATTGGAGAAGATCAAGTTAGCAAGCCCAGCCTGGAAAATCACCTGGTCAATTCTCAACACTTTCTTAAATTTGACAATCATCTCAACATCCTGCAAGCGATCTCTCAGGGACATTCCTCTACAGCCGCTTTAGCCAAGGAACTTTCGTTACCCCCTACCCTCATCATTCACCTGCTAGAAGAATTATCCGAAGCCGGATTTATCAAAGCGGCACTTGCCTACCGATCGGGGCATCGTGAGATTGTAGAAAGCTTCTTGACCAACAAAGGGCGAGTAGTAGTTGATGCCCCAGAGCATTTTTTGAAGTCCTCCACAAGCTTGCAAAATAGTCCCCAAATTTGGACGGGAGATTACGTTGCTGGAGATAAAATTGGCAACGATAAGGTGATGGGAGATAAGATTGTCAACATTCAACCTAATTCCTATCCTCAGGCCGCTGATCACGCTCAACCGTCTGTGCTACCTTACCCCACGGCTCCTTCACCTTCTATAACCTCTCCTAACATGAATTCTCCCCTCAAAATTTTCGTTAGCTACAGCCACGAAGACGCCGAATGGTTGAAAAAACTGCAAATCCACCTCAAACCCCTTACCCGCAAAGGTACGATCGATCTTTGGGACGACACCCGCATCCAAACTGGTGACAACTGGCTCCAGGAAATTGAAACCGCCCTCGCCAACGCCCAAATCGCCATCCTCCTCGTCAGCCCCAACTTCATCGCCTCCGACTTCATCGCCGACAACGAACTGCCCCCCCTCCTCGACGCCGCCCAAGCCAACGGCCTCAAAATCTTCTGGATTCCCATCAGCTACAGCAGCCACACCGAAATGGACTTCAACAAATACCAAGCCGCCCACAACCCCAAACAACCCCTCGCCAGCCTCCCCCCCGTCGAACAAGACCGCGTCCTCGTCAAAATCTGCCAAGACATCAAACGCCTCACCACCTAATCCCGATCGGCCCCCGCAAACCCAACCCTCGCCACCCGATCGCCCACCACCCGGCAGACCCCACCTTGGCAGCAAAGATTTTCGTTCCATCGGAAGTTTCTGAAGTAGAATCCAAACGAAGCTTCCAACAAAAGGGTTGAGTTCGTGATTCAAGTTCTAGCAGCGCCAATGGAGACGGATGTGGACAACGAAGCATTTGAATTAGGGATCGATCCGGCTCTAGTGCGGTCTGCCCGAGTCATTTACGAAACCTTCTACACCGTCCACCCCGAAGTTACAGACCTCCCCCTCGGTGTCGCCATTAACCGCTTCACCCACCGAGGCAAACTCATCTTCTCCGGCAAACCCATTTTGCTACCCCAGGAATGTTTTATTCCCTTTGAACTATTTGACCATCCCCTAGGGCAATATGAGTAAGACCCAATCAATTTGTGATTGCAACCCATAACGATCCCCCTAAATCCCCCTATCTCCTTCGGAGAGGCTACGCCAAAAATAAGGGAGACTTTGAAATAATTTGGCTGAATTCCCCCCTTTTTAAGGGGGGCTAGGGGGGATCGGATCTGCGGCATTGATCAATCAATTTCGCGCACAACCCTCCGCCATGGATTTCCTATTTGAACTCCCTATTTTTGCCTTCGTCTTATTCCTGGGCGCATCGATCGGAAGCTTCCTCAACGTCGTCATCTATCGCCTCCCCGCCGGACTCTCCCTCATCCATCCGCCCTCCCGCTGTCCCCACTGCCTCACCCCCCTCCGCAAACGGGAAAATCTGCCCGTCATCGGCTGGCTCCTGCTACGCGGCAAATGCGCCCACTGCCAAGCCCCGATCGCCCTCCGCTATCCCCTCGTCGAACTGATCACCGGACTGCTCTTTCTCGCTACCTTTCTCCAGTTCGGTTGGACTTGGCATACCCTCGGCTATTGGGTCTTAATTAGTTGGCTATTGTCCCTAGCATTAATTGATCTAGATACCCTCACATTACCCAACGTCCTCACCCAATCCGGCTTAGTATTCGGACTAGCATTCCAAACCACGATCGCCATCGCCACCACCCAAACCCTCACGGGTGGAATTCACGGCCTAATGACGGGAGTAATCGCCGCAGTATTAGGCATTTGGTTGCTGGATATAATCACCTGGCTCGGCGCGATCGCCTTTGGTAAACCGGCCATGGGCGGCGGAGACGCCAAACTCTTCGCCATGTTAGGCGCATGGCTCGGCTGGCAAAACATGCTGCTGTCCGGCTTCCTCGCCTGCGCCCTAGGAGCCTTCGTCGGGGGTGGCGCGATCGCCCTTCGCCTCCTCGATCGACAAAAGCCCATCCCCTTCGGCCCCTTCCTAGCCCTCGGCGCACTAATTGCCGTCTTCTGGGGCAACACCCTCATTTCTGGCTATCTCAACCTGTTCTTCCCCACCCTTTCCCCATAATCCTGAATTGAAAAACCTCTTCCCCAGCTATCCACCCGAGAAGAGGTCTCTTGCTATCAGGGTGACGAAGATAGTTAAAAGCCTTGCTGGACAGTAGCCATAGCCTTAAACCCTTGCCGATAAAACCGTCTCTTATTGGGATTGAGACGCAATCAAGCCAACAGGGTATCCTGCATCCTGCCCCAGCAATTCGCCCAGATTAACGCACAACTGCCAATGTAAAAGTGAGTGTGACGGGGATAGGTGCGATGGGATTCTGTAATGCCACGAGTTAAGTAAGGTCGTACTCCTTGAGCATTACAATGACGAGCTTTCAGTGCCACACTCGTGTAAGCGATCGCAATCATCAGAATTAAATTAAGCAATCGTTGCCCACGCACCTGAGTGGACTCTAAACAATAACCCCCTAACTTCCAGTCCTGAAACATTTCTTCAATTCGAAATCTTCTGGCATAGGCTTTCAGAGCCATTTCTAGGGTCGGTAAGTTGGTCAGCAAGTCCAGGGTTCATCACTATTCGCGGTCGCCCACTACCACTAACGAATAGCCAGGGCTTGAAGGACAGGTTCTATGACTTGTTGTTGCTCGGCTAAATTGCTAGCACCAAGTTTATCCAACAACTGCCAGCAAATCGGAAAGGCACGGTTCCCCCAAGCCACCGTCACAATCAACAAATTCACATCCTGCCAGTGGGTGCGATCTATGATTACATAGACCGATTGACCCGACCGGAATTGCCGTGCCATCCAGACCAGCACCACCGGAAACCACAGGCTTTTGAGATCCCAATCGGGCAAATCGAGAAACCGTTGTAACCGTTTGCGCCGACTTTCTGCCCGTATTGGCAAGCTCAACTCATGGGCTAGGGTTTCCAGTTTCACCTGCCGCACTTGTTGCAACAAGTCAATAGTGTTAGAACCGTTAACGCTGGCGTTCGCGACTCAGTATGCTGATGTATTGTCCGTCCGAATGCACGATCGGCATGGGTTGACTCCAATGAATCCTGTCTGCGTACCGTAACGCATGGAATTGATTAATCGTGTCTTGAATGAAGTCGTAATGACCGATTAAGTGGATCTGTAAGCGTTGTTTCTCATGTTGAACCGAACGATCGCTCCGATCACTAGAACCTTTCGCCATATTGTGAGCTTCTCCTTGTAGTGAACCTAAGAAGCCCCAAAATTTAGAGCCACCCCGTTTGACATCACAAACAAGAGTGGCTCGGTCAGATGTTAAAATCCTCATCAAGCCTCCTTGCTGCTACTCCAGCGAGGGGGAATAGCTACCCGGAGTTGGTGGTACAACGAAGGGTAGTGCTCTAAATTGTTGGGAACCCAGCGCCCCCATGCTTCATGCCGACCCGTTGAAAGAAGGATGTCCATGGCGATCGCTATGAGAAACACACTACGAACAAAGTAGCGGCCTTGTCAATCCCGGTTTACAAAACTGCTTAATTTGTATTTTGAGGTGATTTTGTACTCGAAAGCTCGTCGATCGTCCCCTGAGCAAGCTGAGCGCACCACTGCTCCGTCTGTTGCGGCGAAGTCAAATGAATGACCGACAAATGGGCATAGTCCGATCGCTGAAATAGCAAAGGATATTCGCAGCGTCTTTTCCGATAGGTTTTCACCATCCACCACAATACAGAATCGGAACTCAAAAAAGACAGTTGAAAATTTTCCCGATTCCCATTCCACAGTTCCTCTCGATAAAACGATCGTCGCCAAGTCCGTCCCAACAACCGCCAAAACACCACCCAAAATGAGTAATCCAAAAACACGATCGTATCGGCTCGTTGCCAAATTAAATCCCGCACGCGGCTATAATTGCCATCCACCACCCAGCAATCGCCACTCAGTGCTTGGGTAATGCGATCGCGAAATGTTGCCTCTTCTGCCGGAGTCCAATGCGGCTCCCACTGCAACCCATCCAACTCCACATGCACCAGATCCAGCAACTCGGCCACTCGGCGGGCTAGGGTCGTTTTTCCTGAACCCGTCGTACCCACGATCGCGATCCGCTGCATAGCTCCTTCTCCCACTGCCCCATAGACCCCCAAAAAAACAGAATAGCGACAGATTCAACCTAGGGGCAAGCCATCTTCCAAACCCCTTTTTCACCCCCTGGGACTAATGAGAAATGTAACAGTTCATCTTGGGAAAATCACATTTAGCTTTATATTTAAAATCAGCAGGTTCCTCCTTCGCGGTCTCTCATGTTAGACCTAGTGGCATTGAAATAGGATCCACAATCTCTTGAGCAAGTCGCCAGTTTTGACTGGTTAGCGTTAGATATCAACCTTAAAAGTCAACATTAAATCGTTCTCAGCGAACTTTATTATCCCTGACTGAATATCAGTGACGCAGAATATCACTGACTATCCCCTCGATCGCGCGAATTTAAGGACCTATCACAATGAGCATTGTCAAATACATTCACGGTGAAGATTTAGAGCACCTATTAGCACAGGAAGAGTTGGTCATTCTGGGTTGTCTGGCGGAATGGAGTGGCCCTTGTCGGGTTATGGGTACGATCGTTGCACAACTCGCTGGCCACTACAGTCACCAAGTCAAGATCTTCAAGTTGGATACAGGGACTAATTTGCCAACGGTGCAACGTTTGGGATTGAAGAGTGTGCCAACGGTGCTTGTGTTTCAGTCAGGCCAGCCGGTAGCAGAGTTTGTTGGAATCACGCCCTACGAACAGATTAGCCAAACGATCGAACAGTTGTTAAGGATGTCCCTCATCGCAGGCTAGCTATGACCATAGCCAAAGAACTCAATAAAACTCAGAAAACAACTTAAACAAAAAAAGAACAAAAAAAAGGTGAGAAGTTTTAAAATCCTCTCACCTTTTTATTTGACTGAACTAAGCTAAAACCAGGAAAATATCTAGCTGAACCTTGAAGTCAGCTGCATTTCCGTCCGCTTGATGACAAGCGTTAGATTCCAGAACTTAGGTTCCAGAAGTCCAAGAGTTGATGTATGACAGTTGATCGGCGGTTAAGGCATCGATCGAGAAGCCCATGGCTTGCAGCTTCAACCGTGCGATTTCCTGATCCAAATCCGTCGGCACAGGGTACACACCAGGCGTCAGTTGACCTTGGTTCTTCACCAAGTACTCAGCACCCAGCGCTTGGTTGGCAAAGCTCATGTCCATCACCGCACTGGGGTGACCTTCCGCTGCGGCCAAGTTAACCAAACGACCTTCGCCGATCACCACAACAGACTTACCACTCTTCAGTTGGTACTCTTCGGTGAAGTTGCGCACGGTCTTGACTTCGGTGGAACGATCCTTCAGCGCTTCCAAGTCGATTTCGATATCGAAGTGACCGGAGTTACAAACGATCGCGCCGTCTTTCATGACATCGAAGTGCTCACCACGAATCACATGCTTGTTACCCGTGACGGTAATGAAGATGTCGCCGTACTGAGCTGCTTCAGCCATAGGCATGACGCGGAAGCCATCCATTACAGCTTCGATCGCGCAGACGGGGTTGATTTCTGTCACGATGACGTTGGCACCCAAGCCACGGGCCCGCATTGCTGTCCCCTTACCGCACCAGCCATAGCCTGCCACGACAATCGTTTTGCCCGCCAGCAGAATATTGGTTGCACGGATGATGCCGTCCAGGGTGGATTGGCCTGTACCGTAGCGGTTGTCAAAGAAGTGCTTGGTTTCCGCGTCGTTGACGTTGATCGCGGGGAAGGTCAACACGCCATCTTTGAACATCGCGTTCAGACGCACAACCCCAGTGGTGGTTTCTTCGGTGCTGCCGATCAGCTCTTTCACCTGCTCGGGCCGCTCTTTCACCAGCGTTGCCACCACGTCGCAACCATCGTCGATGATCAGTTGGGGACGGTGATCTAGCGCGATTTGCACGTGCTTGTGGTAGGTGGCGTTGTCTTCGCCTTTGATGGCATACACCGGAATGCCGTAGTCCGCCACCAAGCTAGCCGCCACATCATCTTGGGTAGACAGGGGGTTAGACGCGATCAGAATCGCATCGGCACCACCCGCTTTCAGGGCGATCGCCAGGTTTGCGGTTTCCGTGGTGACGTGGCAACAAGCAGAAATCCGAACGCCAGCGAAGGGCTTCTCTTGGGCAAAGCGATCGCGGATTTGCTTCAGCACAGGCATTTCCCGACCAGCCCACTCGATGCGCTGCTTCCCGCTCGGAGCCAAGCCAATATCCTTGATGTCGTACTTCAGTTGTACGGGGGTTGCAATCATGTTTCAATCCTTAGAGTTTGCTTCCTGTAGGACATCCGGGCACTCCAGCGCTCCAAAACAGCTTGAAGCAGAACCCTCGACACAATGTCCCCTGAACAGGGTAGCGGATAAACCCTCTCCGCGCCACGTACTTGCCGAACCCATGGACTAGCCAATGTCTTTGCGCAGGTCAACATGAGTCGTATCAGTCACTCACTCAAACCAGCCTAGAATGGCAGTTCTGGGCCTTACTCTGGGCATGAACGGGTGGCGCGCAGTCCCAACAGCGGGAGCGGCTACCTCCATACACCATACTCCTCTAGAGGGGCGATCGGTCAAGTCATATTTTTTATTTTTGAAAATTTAAAATTCAACGCCTCAAGAATCTGCGGAATCCGCCAATTTGCGAAGCGCTATAATCTAGCTTACAGATTCAATGTCAATGATTCATGCCGTCACTGTAGAGACCCTGTTGAGATCATGCTGACAACTTTAGGGCGACCCTCCTCACTGATCCATGAGATTTGTATTGAGAAGGTTGATAACTGGAATTTATTCAAATTTAGTGAGTCTTTGCAATTACGGATGGAGAATCTCTTAGAAAAGAAGAAGTTAGACCAACTGACGCCAGAAGAGATGGCAGACCTAGAGGCGATCGGAGAGTTAGATCGAATTTTTACTCATATCAATGCAATGGTGGTTGCTCAGGATGGCAATCAATGACGCAGCAAAGAAAATTGTTCGACAACGAGCAAATTACTTGTGTGAATACTGCCACTCTCCAGAACGTTTAAGCGCTAATCGATTTACAGTTGATCATGTCAGACCTAGGTCATTAGGCGGTTCCGATGAGATTGATAACCTTGCCCTAGCTTGTCGGCGTTGTAATGAAAGACGCTACAACTTTGTTGCGGGTATCGATCCAGAAACCCAGGAAATTGTACCAATCTTTAACCCACGGCAACAGTACTGGGGAGATCACTTCGTTTGGACAGAAAATGGTACTGTCATTCAGGGGGTGACTCCGACTGGCCGAGCCACCTGCATACGGCTCGATCTCAATGACACCCGTTATTCAACTGAGGACTCGATTCGAGGAACACGGCAACTTTGGACGAGGACTCGGTTACATCCTCCCTCTCAAGATCCGTCTGTATGAGCTAAGGCCGATCGAAATTAAGCGCGATCGGTTTCCTGGGGATGTCCACACTCTTTGCAGTAGGGCAAATATTGATAGGTGGGTTGGTGGCAGTTGGGACAATCAACAAATTGATAGAAACCACAATGGGGACAGTGACTATCCTGGGGACGAATTTTTCGACCGCAGCTAATGCACCGGGATTTCTGAACTCGATTGGCCGCTTGCAGTTTTTGGTTGAAAACGAAGCGTTGGAAGAGTTTGATAATTCCAAAACCAATCAGTGGAATCAGCAAGATGTATAAATAGCTGACCAGGAAGAGCAATCCGCCAAAGAGGGCTGTAATAACGTCAAAAACAAACTCAAACACCACACCCACTTGCAGAAACTCAAAAGCTTTCAGCAGGAGTGGAATGCAGAAAATAACCAGCAAATGCCAGCTAATCAGGGCAATTAAGCCATAGCCTCGACGGTTCGCCAATCGATGCACCCAAAGGGCAAGGCCAATCAACGGGATTAAAAATAAGGCTTGGAATAGAAATTGAATACTGGGATACCAGAAAGAGGCTTGGCGGTACCCTTGCTCAACGGTATTAAATTGGTCCCCATTGGCTAGGAATCCCAAAAATTGCGTAATTTCTGGTTTTGCTAGAAGCTGTTGTTTGAGGTCAGTAATTTCTTGCTTCAGGTTGGCGATCGACTGGTTGTTCTTATCCAGTTCCTGTTTGGCCTTTTCAGCGCTGACTTCGTTAATCGACTGATTCTTGGGTTGGCCTGCCAGCTTTTCCAGCAATGTCGAGTCGTACTGCGATCGAATCTTGGTATTCGCCTGTTCTAAGGAACGAATTTTCGTTTGGCGTTGCTCGATCGTTTGCAGCGTTTTGCGATTATCCGGTGTGTTAGCTTGGTCTTGGTATTCAGCAGATTTTAAACAAATCGGAGAAACGGTACCCAGATGATCGGTTTGCAGTCGTTGATAGCTTTGCTGAACCGATTCCTGGGAAACGTTCCTAATCGATCGCTGCAACAAGGCGAAGTCGCGATCGGCGGGTTTGTCGGGTTTTGCTGCGCGATAGTCTGACCACGCGCTATAGCAAGGATAGGCATCAGATGGATTGAGATACCACTGGCTGATATCGTTCAAGCCCATAAACACATTGGTGAGGATGAATAAATCCACCACCAAAATCACGATTAAACTCACTTTATTCAATGGTTCGTTATTGACCGTGCGGGCATTGCGATAAAACCGATTAAACCAGCGACCCAATCTAGCAAACATGATTCACTCTCAGCAGCAGGAGACAAATCTGCTGTTCTGCTTTGATTGTAGACAAGGACACCAGAATCGCTATTGAAAAATCCTGTTTGGTATCTGAAGATTCGTAAAGCTGGCTCCAACAAAAGTAGGATGCACTCCAATAAAAGGGGCAACCGATCTCGCCTAGACCCAGCCCAAGCACGATCGGCTACCCCACATCAATCTCAGCCCAACGGAGATACCTGTTCTATATCCAGTCCTGCGATCGCTACCGTAAAATTTCCGGAGCGGCTACCTGTTGACTAATGGGAGCCTTCATTTTGGCGGCTTTGGTGTCCGATTTAGATTGGATAGGCTCAGCGGACTGTTGCGGGAACGATTCATCAATTTGGATGGGAGCCACATTTGCCTTGGGAGCCGCTTGTTGCGAAAGCCAGAACACTCCCCCTGCCATGACGGCACCATAGGTCAGATATAAATGCAGGGGATGAACGCTCAAACCATTTCCCTTCTTAGGATTGGCTTCCGTTTGGCTGTGGTACCAAGTTGGTACGGCTTGGGCGGGTTGCGGATTAGGGAACCCGTCGGTTAAAGACCCTAGAGCCAAACCAAAGGTTTGCTCTAGCCGCCGCACAAACCCCCGCAGGTAAATATCCTCCGGCAGGTGCTCGATATTGCACTGTTCGATCGCTTGCAAATGATAGAGCGGAATAAACGTCCGGGCATGGATTTGAGCCAGCGAGAATCCCCGGCTTTGGCGCTCGTGCTTGATGCGGGCACAGAGACGACGCAGCCGCACCGCCCGTTCATCCGCAGCTTTCTGTGCCTGTTCCGCTGGGGTCAGTTTGCGTTCCCGAGGTTTCGGATGGAACACAGCCAAGGTATCGGGTTTGGTTTGCAGCACCTGTGCGATCGCCTTAAAGGTCGCAGCATCTTCTTGGGCTTCCAATTCCGTGCGGGTGAGGGAGGCGGGCTTCTGCGTCTCTCCTGTCCCCTCTACTTTGTGTTTGGAGGCGGGCTTGATTTCTGGTTGAACGTCTAGCTGAACCGCAGTGCAATCCATTTCATCTGTGGTTTCTGCGGAAGAGGTTTGGGACGCTTCGGGGGAAAGCAGCGCGATCGCCTCTCCAGGGTGAGTCACGCACCGCACTGCCAGTCGAATCGTTTCTCGAATGACTGACTTCAGCATGAACTGGGTACTGGTCCCATTTTCCACCGCTAGCTGCTGGAGTTGATCGAGCGCCTGTCGATAGACATCGCTGCGGCAGAGGGCTGTTTCTACTTGGGCGATAATTTGTCGGCATTGATCTGCCGCGTCAGCACCGGGCATTGTGTTATGTAAGCTTTGAAAAGCGCTATCCTGTGCGAGCATCCCTACATTCCTCATGAAATCAATCTTGATCCATCCCAGGCAGGTGCTGTGGGTGAATTTTCCTGCGGCAGTCCCCCTTGGACATACCTAGCCTTTCAATGACTTGGGGTAATTTCCGGAGAAGTTTGTAAGAATCACAAGAGATATATGGGGCAGTAGTCAAGCTTTTGGCGATCGGAGGTAGGTTATTGGAGATCGAGACAGTCGATACAATGAAAGATAAATGGTAACTACTCAGGCTTAAAAAAATAAAGAGTTTTACCAAGAATCGTGAAAAAGCAGGTAATTTAGCATCATATTAGGGATTAGAGATTGAATCAGTGAGAGAACCAGGGCTTCAACC
>NZ_JBLZFX010000091.1:0-25606 GCF_050753345.1 Alkalinema pantanalense CENA528
GTACAATATTTTCCATATGGCTATCCATCCGGTGCGTTTTGGATTAATTTGCACCCTATCCGATGGATAGCTTCTCTGTCCACTCCTGCCTCGCTAAAATTGTCCGGACTATTGGTATAAGAATTTTATATAAAATACTTCTAGACCATTTCCCAATCCATAAAAAACACCTTTCCCTTCCTGCTTCCTCCTGCCATGGCAAAACCTATTTTCACCATCCAAGACCTAGACAACTACCGCATTGTCAAATTTGAAATCCCTGGCAGTGTCACCACCCCCGACGAATTTGCAACAGCCGTTGCAGAAATTCAATCCCAACTCTCCGGTGCCTTCGCCGTACTCATCAACGGTCGTGGCCCCGTCTGGGGCTATGGCATGATTTACCATGCCGCCCACCCCTCCCTCGCGATCGCAACCTACGATCCTCGCCTCGGCTATGTCGTCATCGAAACCCACCACGACCGCTTCACCGTAGGGCAAATCTTGAGCGATCCCGAAGCATGAAGCGATTCACACCACCCGATGTCCGCGCGAGCTACAAAGGTCGGGTCATAGCCGTAGGTGGGCCACCGCACTCCGGCAAATCCGTGTTTCTCAATGCTTTGCACAACGCACTGCTCCAACAAATGGGCGATCGGGTCTTCCTAGAACGGGCTTGCCCCGACGGTGAAGGCAAATGGTCTGCCGAAGCCGATCCCCAACTCGTCCAGCAATTGCGCCAAAAAAGCAACTTCTCACCGGAATTCATGCAGATGAAACTGTTCGGCATCGAAAACCTAGGTCGCAACAAATCCCTTGTCCT
Source organism: Alkalinema pantanalense CENA528 (assembly GCF_050753345.1). NCBI lineage: Bacteria > Bacillati > Cyanobacteriota > Cyanophyceae > Leptolyngbyales > Leptolyngbyaceae > Alkalinema > Alkalinema pantanalense. The sequence continues at coordinate 803 of NZ_JBLZFX010000091.1, forward strand.
TCTCGACTTAGGCGGTCGTCGATCGCCCGAAAATGCTGCAATCCTTGCCAAAGCAACCGACTTGATCATCCTCTCTTCCCAACCCTCTGAATTCGCACCCTGGGAAGCATTCGCAACAGCCCAAGGATGTCCAGTCCTCCTCAAACTCCAATCAGTTCTACAACGCAACGCCGCTGGCTCACTCGATACAACCGCCCGCTCCAGCCTTGACTTCTCCACCGATCCCGCCACCGGCTGCATGGTGAACCTCGATCGAGCAACAGATCCAGATTGTTATATTCATGCAATTCAACAACTCAGCCTTTGGATGGCATCCTTCTAGTTACGCACTCTGAGTGAAATGATGATGCAGCACCGCCTTCTCTGGCGCTGGTGTTTCCCCAGAAATGCTGCGGGTACTGAGAGACAGATTCTGGTTTCTCTGCCTACATCTAGTTTAATTTATACTACCAAATTTAATTTACGCTGCCAAAGTAACTCAACCAATGACGTTGAGGTTGCCATGATAACTGACATATTGTGCCTTGTGGATTATTAGGCGATCGTTGAAACTCTCCCCGTAACCGCTTAGCTAACCGCTTAGCCTGCTGAGTTCCCATTCCCTCGTGCTGGCTCCAGACACCTGCTCCATTATCGACTACTCGTATCACATTAACTCCATTATTCACCCCACATTTTACCTCTAGCTTCATCACGCCTATTCCATGTTTACCGACATTGGTAATTGCCTCCTCTAAAAAACGGCACAAATCTCGCTTTATTCCAAAATCTAACCATCGTTCATTCATTGGCTGAAAATCTACCAATTTGAATTTCACACTCTGAAGAGGTAGTTGATCCCTTGTTAATACATCTTCATACACCTGCCGCAATATCTCATGCATGGGTTCTCTTAAATTGATTCGCGACTCCTGGCTCACATACAAAAAGTTCTCTCCACTTTCTACCTGTTGTCGCATTGATTCATAAATTCCTCTCAATTCTCGATCGAGCACCTGTAAATTGACGCGCATTATTTCAAGTGATACTTGCTGATCTAGCGATTTCCGTTGTAATTGCGATAATGTTTGTAGTGGCCCATTATGAATTGCATCAAATGTTTCATTGATCACGGTTTGTCGCTCATGGATCCGAGATCTCAATTCTTGGTCATATCGATAAAAAGCTGTTAAGCCTGCTCCATTGACTAAAAATACTAATAATGGAGGCACTACGGGAATCCACCATCCCACCATTAGTAATCCATAGCCGATTCCTACTAAAGCTACACTAATGCCAATTAAGCTCAGTAGTAGTTTTATGGGCGATCGAACTACCCATCCCAAGACAATGCCTGCTCCACCCCACATAATAATCCAAATGTATTCAACTTCATCTATCCAACTTCGTATTAATGGACGATTATCGATCGCTGCACTAATTAACTGGCTTACGGCATGAGCCTGCATTACAACCCCATGAATCAAGGCTGGATTTGGACTCTCGATCGCATGTGAAGTCACATAATCTTTGCTGCTTTCTGCCACCATTCCTACTAATACAATTTTATTGCGCACCCACTCCGGCTTGATTCTTTGGGCTTTCACATCTGCTAATGAAATAATTCGAAAGGGAACTCGTCCTGCACGTATATTAATTAGAGTTTTCACACCGCCGGATATCTTTTCAGTATAGCTTCCTGTATTACCTTGAAACCGAGGGACTTCTGCTTTGCCAAATCGAATATTTGTTGAATCTTGAATCCCTGATTCTAGAGGCATTCCATGTTGTTCTAAATAGCGCTCGGCTAATAATACGGTCAATGAATATCTCACTTCCCCCTCATGACTCTCAGTTACTAGTAAGCTCCGCCGCAGCGAGCCATCTTGATCTAAAATTGCATTCGCAAAGCCAACACGATCGATCGGTAAGCTTGGCGAAGATTTCACTAGGTTATCTTGAGTAGGATTTAGGGCTAAGCGATCGATTCCCAGTACATTATCTTGGTGGGTAAAAATCTGATGTAACTGCTGGCTCCCTGGAGGAATCGGTTGATCACGAAAAATATCTACTCCAATGGCTGTAGGTTGAAATTTTTGTAGCTGCTGAAGTAAATTAGCTAATTCACTATCCGGTACTGGATAGGTCTTAATTTGCCGGAGATCTGATTCATTAATTCCTACAATTAAAACTCGTTCATCCAAAGCTTCTGCGGGACGATGGCGTAACATGCGATCCAAGATCAGCAATTCTAGCCCCTGTAATCCACCCCAAAATCGTAGGAGAATGACTATAGTAATAACGACAGAACCGGGTAAAATTCCCGTTTGCCAATTGACTAAACCCGATCTCAATCGATCTTGAAAGATCTGCAATCTAATCAATAAGCCCTTCTTCACGAGCTCGTTTCTCTGTTTGAATTCTGATATTTTTTCCTTCATCTGGGTAAACATCTAAAACATTTTGAATTTTGCTCCAGTAATGGCGAACCGTTCGTTCTGCAATATTCATCCGTTCTCCAATTACTCTATCCTGCAATCCCTCTTCAAACGCTAGTTGCAGCACCTCTAACCATTCTGGCTTCAGTTCTAATCCTCCCCGCATTTCCTTGGGTGTGAATACGACTCCTTGTAATGCCCATTCCACCTTGGTGAGCATATCTTTCATTGAGATGCTCTTATCTGCAATCGTAAAACCGCCTTCATGGTTGCTAATTGCGGCTTTAATTCGAATCAAAGATTTCACATGGGCAGTCTGGACTACAATATTTAACGTTGGGAAATCTTCCATGATTTGGCGGAGTAGCTGTATGCCTATATCTACTTTAGCCGTTTTACCAATCATCTCTGGCATTGATAAATCAATGACCGCTAAGTCGGGGTTGACCATCTGCACACTTTCAATACCTTGCTGAGCCGTCCTTGCTTCATAAATTTCTGCTTCTGGATATTGCCCTGCTAGAACAGACTTAGTTCCACCTAAAACCATTTCGTGATCATCAATAATCAGAATTCTAAATGGTGCCATTTGCCTATCCTCAATCATTTTTCAGCTCAATCGTTTTTTATATTATTACCATTGCAGGTGGAATACATACTGATTCTGCTGAGTTGTGAGTGTACACCTGCCCTGTTGAACTACTATAAAGATCTGTTTCAAGTAATGTATTTGATCTAGCAGAGGGGGATTGGCTGATTGAGATTGGATACTATTAGTAGCTTGCGTATGATTAGCTTGGATGCTACAAGTAAGAGACATATATCGACCTTCTCGGCGAGAGATGAGTTTCAGACTAACAGGCTGGGATTCACGAAGCAATAGCTGGCAAAGCTCATCTAACCAGAGTAATAAAAATTGATAATTTGTCTGACAATTCTCTTCGAGCAGATCCTCCACGATATAACTAAAGGAACTATTAGGATAGAGTCTTTTCCATCGGATCACAAGTTCACGTAATGCGGCTTCTAAGTTTTCGATCGCGTAGGGGGAGAATAATCGATCGCTTAGATCAGCTAAATCGGTGTGACAACGATCGGCAATGTCTAGTGTGGGCTCTAGTTTGCTTTCTGTTGGGAACTGGGTAATCATAATGCCTAAGCTACGACGCAATGAAAATAGGTCTTGTAGCATTTGCTCTCGAATCAGCTCTGTTTCTTGGTGTAACCGTTCAATTTGCTGTTTTTGCCACCAGATTATTGCTTGGCGAGTACGATAGGCATCGGCGACCAAGTAGATGACTACACTGCTAGATATTGAAATAATCCAAAAGAGTGGCCAAAACAAGCAAAATTACCATCCTTATAAGATTTGTTTAAGTATACTGACATTCTCCAACGGGTTCATGACTGCTAGCGGCCATTAGATTTGCTGAAAGATGCGCAAGTGTTTGCACTTTTCAGCCAAGAAGAATAGAATCTAATGGAATAAAATGTCTGTCGTTTGATGTTTTGGCTTAGCGATCGCATTCTCGGCTCATGACGAAACGTCCATCGGCAAGGGTATAGAAGCCTTGGGGTTCGACGATCGGATCTCCAAGTTTCCAAGGGCGGTCTGCGGTCTGGGTAGTGGATTGAATGGTGTTGGTTGGGTAGGTGGAGAGAGCGGGGTCGTTGGGGCGGTTGGGGATACCGCCTGTTCCGGTGATATAGAAGGTGCCTTCGGGTTGGTCTTGGCGGATAATGCAGGTTTGGGCGAGGAGCTCGTTGGTGTCGATGCTGTCGCTCCTCAATTGGCTGAGGCTATTTTGGATAAAGCTAGTATCTAGGGTATCAATAGCAACGGTACCGCTGACCCCTAATTCTGAACTAGCGGTAATGTCGCTCAGGGCTGTGCGCTGGGGCCGGGGCTCGATGCCAAAGATGCCCTTGGCAGTGATGGTGACTTTGCCCCCTGCCCCATCAAAGGCATCGGCAGCGATATCGCTATTTTCGGCAGGGATGGCAACAATAAAAGGTACGTTAATAAGGATGTTACCGCCATTCCCATTCTGTTCCAAAGTGCCTGCCGTTACAGAAATTCGACTCCCCCGACGCATCAATAGCAAGTTCTGAATGTTAAGAGTGAGGTTCCCGCCATTACCGGAAGGAGCAACAGCAGTAATCTCTCCCTGCTCATCTAAATGCAGAGTTCCAGTATTCAACTCGATTTCTCCAGCAACACTATCTGGGGTGAACCGGACAGTCAAATTGCTGGGTATTCCACTCATACCACGACCAGAAATGAAGATTTGTTCATCTGCATTTATCGTGATTTTGCCTGATCGCCCATTCGAGATGGTTTGCGCTCTGAAGCTACCACCACTCAGCAGATCTAATCTTGTGACATCGACAGTGATATTGCCACCATCACCATCGCTTATGGCTGTAGCTGTAAGAACTGCATCATCGGAAATATTTAAATAATCGGTGTTAACCTCAATATTTCCACCGCTTCCCCGGCTCGCCGTGGTTGTACTAATGGCGCTACTAAAACTTGAATTGGATCCAGTTAATATCACAGAGTCGAAGGCGTTAAGAACAATATTTCCACCATCCCCTTCGCCAAAAGCATCTGCGCTGAGTACCCCGCCATTGCTAATTCTCAATCTCTCTCCTGCGTTAATTTCAATATTTCCTCCGTTCCCCAAGCCATTGAATTGAATAATGCTGAGGATTCCACTTACAGACCCATTGATTGGATCAGCACCATCAATGGAGACTTCATCCAGCACATCAATAAGAATATTTCCACCATCGCCGAGGCCAGAGTTCAAAGCGCTTAACTGCCCGCCATTAGTCACGGACAATGAACCGGCTCGAATCGCAATATCGCCTCCATTTCCTGCTCCACCGGGCAGAATACTACTAGAAATCCCACTTGAAGAAAATCCAGTAACAGGATCAGCACCATCAATGGATATCTTATTTTCTACGTCAATGAGAATGCTTCCACTATTCCCACGGCCAGACACTGAAGCACTTAACTGCGCACCATTAGTTATCGTCAAGAAATCAGCTATAATTCGAATATTCCCACCTTCACCTGTGCCGTCAACAGAACTAGAGATGATTCCATTGTCTAAAATAATATGATTCGCTTGAATATTTAAATTTCCAGAATCTCCAGAAGAGCCAAAGCCTACGTTATTCACAATGCGACTATTTTGGGCTACCTGAATTGTACCTGTAGCATCTAGAGTTAAATCGCCTGCTCGACTTCCCTCAGTGCTTAGATCTGGGAAAATGCCACCGATTAATCGGCTGTCTAATAGTTGAATATTACTCGCCGTGATAACTATTTCGCCTCCAGCATCTAAGGGAACACTCACTAGCAAAGATTCTTGCGTCAACGTGACATTGCCACGCTGTAACTCTAAAGGAAATTGTAAATAACCATTTGAGTCTATCGCTACGCTGCCAGCATCTGCTACTGTACCAATCTCAACTCGCCCATCTAGGACGCCAATTAAACCACCTTCAAGGGTAACATCTCCACCCAGCAACGTTAGGATTGCACCATTAGGTACCTGCAAGCCAAAGGTTGACCCCCCAAGTACAGTTGAAGAAGCCGTTGATCGATTAATAATTTGAGCTGGTGGGGCTATGGCATTAAAGAGAAACGCCGATGGATTTACAGTTAACAATGTCGATGGAGCTTCTGGATTGATAGCACTAAAAAATCCACCGCTATTAAAAGCCACGCTACTGGCTGTTGTCGCGGTAAATGATCCTTGTACATTCAGGCTTGCATTTTTACCGAAGACAATACCATTTGGATTAATCAAGAATAGATTAGGATTTCCCTGTCCGAAAGTGCCAAGAGTTCCTAATATCGTTGAGATGCTGTTTCCTGTAACACGCCCTAGGATATTCTGAATTGACGCATCTGGATTAAAGAAATAGGCCCCGCGATCGGTACTGACATTAAACTCTCGAAAGCTATGAAATAAATTTTGTCCGCGTCGAGCACCACCCGTAATGACTTCAACTGGCAGGTCATTGACGTTCTCGATAATCTGTGTTTGTTCAACCCCTAAAGTTTCATCTGGCACAATGAAGCTTTGGGCGCAGGCTTGATGATTAATGATGGCCCCAATTAGCAGGGGAAACCAGGGGGTAAGCAGTCCAGCTAAATACCTGGGGCGAACAAGTTGCATAAATATAATTGGAAAAGGGGAATTAATGGCCAAACGCTACCATATTTACCCAAAAACTATAGGTTTTCTTAGTATAAACTTTAGCTTTATTGTCATCTCCCCCAGTACCAGATTTTCCATGGGAATGAGTTTCAGTAGATCGCAAATTCTCTAGAAAAGGGGTGGGGTCAGGCAAGAAGAATTCAAACCAAAGCCATGACAACCTACCCAAGTTCATTATTTCTACAACCCTCTGGGGAACCTTCCAGTGTGAACCCGTACGCCGGAAGGTGTGGTATGGGAAATTCGTGAGGATTTTTTCTATCCCGATTAATATCAATGTGATCGGCAGTCGCATTTAGGCAAATCGCTTGACCGAAAATTGCCATCAACTTCTACCAAAAGAGCCAGCGAACAGACCAGAAGCAGTATCGAAAACCCGATCGCAGCCCTCTATTGTTAAAAGTGTTCGAGCACAAAACACTTCAATCCCCCAAGGATCAGAATCATGAAAAAGCAACTTAGCTCTTGGCTCGCTACATTCGCAGAGGTCGATCGCAGCATGTACAAATCCACGACTTTTGCGCTGACACTCTTAGCTTCCACCCTCGCAACTAGTACTGCTCTTGTTAGTCCAGCGCTGGCTGTAAGTGATACACAATCACAAGAAGTAACAGACCTACAGCGTTGTCTAACGCAATCAACAGCAATGCGACGGCAAGAAACTAATCAACCTGTTCAGAACTTAGAAGTATCGATCGCCCCTCCCTCCGTACTACAGTGTTTCTTTAGTCAAGGGACTGGGCTAGACGATGATATTATTCAGACTAAGAAAGCTCGTATACGCTTCGAGCTGCGGGTTGAGCCAGAAGGCGGCCAAATTCGCGTCAACATTCCTCTGTTTTAGATCTAATTCTTGCAACTGAGTGGTGAGACATCAGGATCATCAACTGGTCTCACCATTTTATTGCATATTGGTTGAGTTTCTATATTTTTTCTTCTGTTCCATATTTTTGTCAATATCCCAGTCAATCTATTGACTGTAAATTATAGCAATCAATTTCTAGCAAATTTAATGCTCCAGATCATGACGATATTTAGCGCAATTGGACAGCTTGCTGAGGTATAGCGATCGTAATTTACTGAGAACATTCCCGGCTCATAACGAAGCGCCCATCTGCCAGTGTATAAAAGCCTTGGGGTTCAACGATCGGATCTCCGAGTTTCCAAGGGCGGTCTGCGGTCTGGGTAGTGGATTGAATGGTGTTGGTGGGGTAGGTGGAGAGAGCGGGGTCGTTGGGGCGGTTAGGGATACCGCCTGTTCCGGTGATGTAGAAGGTGCCTTCGGGTTGGTCTTGGCGGACAATACAGGTTTGGGCGAGGAGTTGGTTAGTGTCGATGTTGTTGTTGGGGAGTTGGCTAAGGCTGTTTTGAATGGCACTATTGTCAGGGGCGTTGAGAATGACTGTGCCATTAAGTCCAAATTGAGAACTGGCAGTGATGTCACTCAAGTCGGTAAGTTGAGGGCGAAATTTGAGACCAAAGATCCCTTCAGTAGTGATGTTAATATTTCCTCCAGCGCCATTGAATGCGTTGGCCGTGATGTCACTGTTCTCTTTCGGAATAGCGACAATGAAACGACTAATAATATCAATATTTCCCCCATCACCGTTAAATTGTGAAGAACCAGATGATGTGGAAATTTGACTACCTCGACGGATGAGCAGACGATCTGGAATAGTTAATTGGATATTTCCGCCTTTCCCAGATAATGAAATTGTCTGAATCTGTGCTTGATTGTCCAAAAGAGCAGATTGAGTAGTGATATCGATATCACCTGCTTGCCCGGAACCACCGCTGCTGGAGCTAATGACACCTTTATTTTGCAAAGAGAGTTGCCTTGTCTTGATCGTTAGTTGGCTAGCATTACCACTCCCAAAAGTGCCGCTTGTAATTGAACTAGGAAAAATTCCATTGGCAGAAGTCCCAGTTACATCAACGAAATCAACAGCACTGATACTCAAACTTCCAGCTTGTCCAGAAGCCCTTGTCTCGCTTGTGATGGCAGAACCACCTCGGATACTTAAGCGATATGCGCCGATTTCTAGATTGCCCGCATTACCCGATCCGCCGGAACTAGTAGTTATAATGCTAGTATTCTCTAGCTGAATCGTTCCACTAGCATTTACTTGCAGCTCCCCTCCTTGACCAGAGCGTAGAGTACTTGTAGATATTACTGCTTGATCTCGTAAAGTTAGATTCCCAGTTTTTATCTCAAGCTTGCCAGAATTACCTGGCCCAACCGAATTAGTTCCAATGCCTGCATTGGCAACTTCTAACTCAGAAGTTGAAATGCTGAGATTACCTCCTTTACTACTACCTGTGGTACCAGTGTTAATTATTCCACTATTCTGAACGACAAGTCGATTTGCTGTGATATTTAAATTTCCTGCCTCAGAGCCGCCAATTGTTCCAGTTATAATATTACTCCTGGCTCGACTTTCTGTAGGGATAGACCCACTAATTTCTATCTCAGATGCTTTGATTATAATTTCACCGCCTCGCGCCGTATCTGAAGGTGACAAAGTACCTGTTTGAATACTCGCTCCATTAGAAATTAGTAAGCGTTGCGTAGTTAATGTAATGTTTCCGCCCATGCCAGTAGCCTCACGAAAAACATTACTGGTTATACCAGTAACAACTTGGGATTCAGTTAAAGTATCTTGTCCAACTAATTCGATACTTGTAGCTTCAACAGTTAAGTTACCTCCGCGCCCCGAACTAATAGTAGAAGTGGAAACCTGGTTCCCACCTGATATTTTCAAAGTTCCTGTTCGGATATTGATGTCACCAGAATCACCACGAGCACCTAGTTCTACAGTATTGGAAATTCCAAAACCACCTGTTGGTACTATGCCACCAACCGTAACTTGATTTGTTGCATCAATTTCAATATTGCCTGCTCGAATGCCAGATGTACCCAAACCTTGTATGAGACCAGCTTGAAATATTCCAAACTGAAGGTCAAGGTTGCGGGCATTAATAACTAACGTACCGCCTCTTTGTCCTGCGACAGTTACTCTCGCAGGTTCTGCTGCTGAGCCTGTAATCTTTACATCTGCCCTTGGGACATTAAGCGGGAAACTCAAACTTAATGTGTGGTCACCTAATCCAACAGTGCCTGGTGCGGACAATCCGCCAAGCTCTACCCGTCCATCAAATGCTGTGACAATCCCCCCTGCATCTAAGCGTACATCGCCCCCAACTAGCAATAAACTTCGCTCATTGGGTACTTGGAGCCCCCTAGGTGATTGACCAGTAGGAAACTGAACTGCGACTTTTGATTGATTTACAATTGGTTGAGGCTTTAAAGCAGTGAAGAAGAATGCAGAAGGGTTAATCTCCAGCAAATTACTAGAAGAAGGCACGGAAGCACTAAAAAGGCCCCGCTCGCCAAATTTGATCGCGTTCGCTGTCGTCGCCACAAATGAACCACCTACATCTAATCGCCCACCTGCGCTAAAGATAATACCGTTGGGATTCATCAAGAACAGATTGGCAGTAGAAGTCGCAAAAGTTCCATCTAATCGAGTTCCCACAGTCCCATCGATCTGAGACAAATTTTGCCCCGTCACCCGCGCAAATACATTTTGAATTGTGTTGTTGGGAATCAGAAACAGTGCCACACGATCGGGACTAACATTAAACTCTTGAAAACTATGAAACAGGTTTTGCCCACGCTCGGCTCCTCCCCGAATCGCTTCAATCGGAAAACCAAACAAATTTGGAGCGACTGTAGTTCCAACCGTTGGATCAGCAACAATATTGCTTTGGGCAAACGTTGGTGTAGCCAGCCCAATCGCCTCACTCATCCCCAGAAGCAGCCCAAAAAACAGCCGAGCGACCCTCATAATGTAACCTGCGACTCATCAACCCCTTCAGGCTACCGCAACTCTTAAATATTCTCCAGTCGTTCTAGAATTTAGAACGATCTCACCACTATGCATACCCTCGCCCGATCGCCATTGCCCGTCGCACTGCTGCATCCGCATTTACAAAGCCATAGCCTGTCAGCTTATCATATCCCTTGTAGCCAACATCCACTGCCGTCTGCGACAAAATTTCCCGCACCTGGGCTGCTGACAGATTGTAATTTGCACTCAGTACCAAAGAGGCCACTCCCGCTACATTCGGTGTTGCAGCAGAAGTGCCATTGAATAGATTTGAATAATCAAATTGATAAGTTCCATACATTGTTAGTTTCAGCAGTGGTGCAATTACCTCAGCAGGCCCCATAAGAGTGAGCCCATCCCCATACTGAGAACCCCACCAATTCTGATAGCTAATTCGATCTCCTGGTACTGTCGGATATCCATAATAATCCTGCGCTCCCCAAGCAGCTCCCACAGCAATCACGTTACTATACGATCGCGCAAGAAATGCCGGAGAAGAAATCCCCTCTATACCCAAATGGCCTTGATTCCCTGCCGCAATCACAAACAGCACATCTGGGTTATTTTTTACAATTTGCTCTAATTGTCTGTCGCAGTTTATACCAAAGGAATTTAGAGTACCCAGACTCATATTAATCACTAGCCGTTTCCCATTAGATCCAGCTTGTGCAATCATACTCTGCGTTGCATTTGCGATCGATAAATCTCCAAATTCATCACCCAAAACATCAATATTAAAAGTTTGAGAATTCCAATTAATCCCACTCATCCCAAAGCCATTATTACTCCTTGCAGAGATGATCCCCTGAACACTAGTACCATGATTGCTTAAGGTATCATCAATAACTTGGTTAGATAGCCAGATTGTGTCGTGTAGATCTGGATGGATTGAGCCATTAAAGTCAACGCTTAGTCCTGTATCCTGGACACCTATCATGACATCTGCAGAACCTGTAGTAAAGCGCCATGCTGTATGTACGCCCATCATATGTAAATTCCATTGTTGCCCAAACAGTGGATCATTCGGCTGAATAGTCAGATCAATGATGCCTTCTGCAAATTGAATGCTTTCAATGCCTTCAAAGAGTATCTGCTGACCCGTACCAAAATTGATGGCATCAAAAACCCGATTACCATTACCAGGGTTGAAGACAACACCGCCTTGGTCATTGGCAAAATTAAGACTGACTTGCGTATAAGAAATATGGGAGAGGTTAAGCAAATCTCGCCAACCCTGGCCAAAATCTACATTGCCGTTGCCTGAAATGACTACACGTCGATCGTAGGGTGAAACATTAAATGTATCAGCCCGTAGAGTTCCAGCCAGAATACGAGTATTAATCCAAAAGGTAGACAAACTACTATCAGTAGAAATCAGTGAATTTTCATTATTCCAATTGCTTACCTCAAGTTTCTGCAACTCTTCTACATTAGATGTACTAATCAGAGATAATGGATTGAAAGAATCTGCCTTACTGTATTTCGTAACAGATGATAGGGACTCTAGCAAAGAAGAATGTCCGCAGAATATAGAAGATATTGGGGTGGGATCGAGTAAACTTGTAGACTGCTTATGAGTTAGCTGATTCAGCACGATGATTTACCTCTGAATTAAACGAAAAATACTGTGATTTATTTATTTGAATTCAATTGCTTCCTTTAAAAATATAGGTTTTTCAGTCTTGACTCACGACTTCTTTAGGTATAGTTGATAGTAAATTCCAGACATTATGATTGCTGAAAACAGCCATTTATTAATCCACAAGCAGTTGTGTTGGGAATGGCTAGTGAATTGAAAACAAACTAATTTACCAGAAAAAAGCTCCCTTCGATCATGGAAGAGAGCTAAAGTTTAGGGCAATTATAAAAAATCAAAAATTGGGAATACAACCCGTCCCTTGAGTTTGCAAGCACTTCAAAAATTGTTCAGCACCCGTGATAGTCGCGTCTGCTTGGTTGAGGCCAACGATCGCATTGTAATTGGCCTGCATCCGATTAATAATGAAAGATACTTCCGTAGAATTGGCCCTGAGTGCCTGGGCTACACGAGTTACAGTAGTACGATTAATCGGCAGCGGACGTTTTGTTTGTTGGTAATAAGCATTATATAGTTGTCCGATGGTTTTCGCGATCGCGTGTTGGCGAGGAGTCCAGTTGCGGACTAGATCCTGCTGGGCTTGTGCAGCTGCAATTGCGGAGTAGCAATTCCCTCGACGTAGTGGATCAGTGATTGCCTCACAGTGAGCCGTCATTGTATTGCTGGGTGAAGCTTTGGCAATAGTGCTTAGGGACGGAACTGTGATCAGCGCGATCGTAGTTACGGCAAAGAGTTGGCGAATTATTTTCATATTGCAAGTCTCCTGATTTGTTTCAGTGAAGTACTTCATTTGATAGTTTCTAGCGTAGGGGATTTGAAACTGCAATTCATGTGTATTTTCTGATCAATTCATTGCCACTTTCAGCAAGATTACTAGTTCAGCGATCGCTACAACCGAGAAAATAGAAATTCCCTACCTCCTGATTGGAAGAAGTAGGGAACTTAGCCATGAGTCCATTATCTATAAAGCATTAGTTACGAGATACAACCTGAGGCGACGCTGATTGAGGTTCAACGCTGAGAATGAATCTACCACTACTCTGTGGATTTTCAGTGGTCACTACAATCTGATACATTCCATCTGCTGGTAATTTATAGTTGAGAGACTTCTCAGACTGAAGCTGCCCTTGCCACAGCAATTTACCTTTATCATCCAGAAGGATAACAAGAGGCTGAAACTCCTGAGTACCTAAATTAATCTGTACGGGTTGCCCAGCTTTGCCAGAAAAGTGATAAGTACGATAGGGGGAACCACTGGATAATGTTGGATCACCTGCACCTAATTCGCCAGTCCGTAGCAGAATTGGTGTTACTGCACGAATGCTATAATTGCCTAACTGATTTGCTTTTTGAGCGTTAGCAATGATTGTGTAGGTGCCATCACTCGGCAAATTTGCATACAACTTTTGGATTTTCGCATTGCCTTGGATGGATGTTTCAGCTAGCTTGTGTCCATTGGGACCCAGCAGAAGCAGGTAAGGTCTAATGGTTTCACCATTCATTTCAAAAATGACAGGCTGATTCACTCGACCCTGAAATGTATACACATCAGCCATGCTATCATCAATGCACATCCGCTGATCGTTAGATTGTAGCCTCCCGTTAATGCTATTGCGATCGGCAACTAATTGGGTTGCATCTCCAGAAGTTAAGCTCATGTAGCGTGCTAATGTCGGAGATAAACCATTCTTCGCAGCCTGGATCACGGCTTGGATACGATCGACAGAATGAGCAAAACTCATCCCTTCCCGATCTCGTAGCTTTAAGGTATTAATCCCAACTAGCTCACCACGAGAATTCACCAAAGCACCACCAGAATTGCCATTATTAATGGGTGCATCATGCTGCACAAAGCCCAGTTGAGTGTGTAAATTGCTCACAATGCCTTGAGTGATTGAAGCCGACGGCATTCCCAGAGGAAATCCGATCGCGAATACAGACTGGCCAGGAGCAATTGAGGTGAGTGGTGCAACTTTTAAGGTAGGTAAGTTTTGCATACCGGAAAGTTGTAGTAGAGCTAGATCAAGACAACCTGATTTTCCCGTCGAAACAACTGTTGCTTTGACCTGACGACCATTTTCCAGTTTGACAGTGATATTGGTTGCACCCGCAACAACATGAGCATTCGTGATAATAAGACCATCTTTCTCAATGATGACACCACTACCTGTTGCAGTGCCCTGCTTAGTTTGGCTTTCAATACGGACGATCGCGTCTTTGGATTTCTCATAAACCTGAGCGGCATCGGCATTATCTTTGGCTTGGGCGGCATAACCAGTCTTCAAATTCGTATCCATCAGCGCTAGCTCTTGCACTGCGATCGTGCCTAAGAAAGTCTGTACTGCTAATAAACCAGATACCACTAGCCGAGAACTGAACCGAGAAACAACTGGAGATTTCATTATCCTGCTCCTATGTTGTGCTGTGTGGAGAAGTGAATAGTCTCACTATAGGAGGCTGGAATGATTAATTGGTGATGATTCCAGTAGAAGAGATGGCTGGTTTAAGCCGAGGTATTGCTAGTTCCGGCAAGCGCGTTGGATTGAAAGTGCGATTAATGAGGTTAAAAATTACAGTGAAGTGGCGATGGCTATTTCCTATGATGCCTTGCATCTATACAGCCGAGGTAAAGCGTTATGGTGAAGTGGCAAGTCTTGATACAAAAGATTGTGGTTTGGTTTCTAATGGAAATGACTCTGGATGTAGTAGGGTTATCTCAAATCGCTAACTATGGTGAGTTTCTCGGAGATCATATGTCTGAGCAGCTTCTGAGTCAATCGACTCATCTTGTATCCCATCATTTTGCTTCTAGCCATTAGAGCTTAGATTGTTACTACAGGCATGGAACTTTGCTTGAAAGTGCAAGGTGTTTGACTACAAATTGCATTGTATAAAAAATTAAAAACTCTAAATTTATTGTATTCACACTTGTTGTGATGAATGAATACCAACTAGTTTCAACTAGGAGAAATATCATGCAGGTTCTACATAAAAACCTCGCCAAATGTCTGAATCCGCTTGGCAGAATGGGTGCCACATCTTTGCTCATAGTAGGAGCAACTCTTTCCACTTATGTGGTGGGAGTTACCGAGAAAGCTGAAGCTCAAACTTCGCCTAATCTGAATGTCCATTCATTCCTCATGAGTGGCAGCGGACGATGGGTAGAGACGGGAAACCCCGATCGCTTCATTTGCGCCACCATATATGACTTCAAACCATCTGGTGTCGTAGGATTTATGAGGGTTATCAAACAAAACTTTGCTTTGAATCTAGTTAGCGGTCAATGCTTTACCCCATTGACGACTAATTTTGGAGGGGTTGGGCAGGTGACAACTGGTAATATCTTGACGGTTACCTTTCGTGGAACAACAGAACGTGTTCAACTCGTCCAGTTCGACAATAGGACACAGCGGATGCTTGTCCGGCGAGTCGTTGGGAACAGGGTTGTACAGCAAATTTGGCAAAGAAGGTAGTGCGATCGATCATCCTGTCATGAATAATTGAGCATGTTTGCGATGTCTCTCATCTATTTGCGGGTGAGGGGCATTTTATTTGGCACATTCCCGGCTCATGACGAATCGACCGTCTGTTAATTGGTAGAAGCCTTGGGGTTCGACGATCGGATCTCCGAGTTTCCAGGGGCGTTGGGCGACCTGGGTAGTGGGTTGGATGGTGTTGGTAGGGTAGGCGGAGAGGGCGGGGTCGTTGGGGCGGTTGGGGATGCCGCCTGTTCCGGTGATATAGAAGGTGCCTTCGGGTTGGTCTTGGCGGATAATGCAGGTTTGGGCGAGGAGTTGGTTGGTGTCGATTTGGTTGTTGGGGAGTTGGTTGAGGCTGTTTTGGATGAAGCTGGTGTCAGGGCGGGTGATTATACCAGAGGAAAGGCTGCCGCTGGCGTTGATGTCTACCCGATCGTTGCCATCTAGGGTAGTTGGATCGATGCCATGAGGCGCAGGGCGATAGTTTTGGCCGAAGAAAGCACGGGTATTAAGGGTGACGTTACCGCCACGACCATCGCGGGCAAAGGCTAGAATATCACTGTCATTTAAGGCGATGATCGACTTTGCAGTGAGAGTAATATTACCACCATTGTCAGTAGCATCCGTTTTAATATCTCCATTCTGCAACAAATACATTGTTTTAGAAGATATAGAAATACTGCCGCCTGTGCCTTTCCGTGAATTTGCTAGGAGACTACCATTAATTAACTTTAATTGGTTGCTCAATATTAGATTAATATCATCTGAGTTTCCAATGCCTAGATTTTGAGAGGCAATCTGTCCTGAGTCTAAAATATATAGATTACTTCCACTTATGCTAATTTTCCCTGAATCACCTAGAGACCCGGCTTCGATTGTTGTAAATATACCACTGGCAGACCCAATAGGCGACAGTGAATCTCCTTCATCGTCTCGAAGTGTCTTATTAGTGCTACTGATACCCGAAATAACAATCGAATCTTTAACAGAGACTACTATGAAGCCAGCATTTCCTTCGCTACCTGCTCTATAGATAGGAAATCTAAGTCCAGAACCAGGAATGTTAAGATCACCAAGAACTGAAGTAAGTATCTTGCCTCCATCAAGTATTGACAAATTATTTGCTTCAATATTAATAGAACCACCTTCTGCATTTTTAGTTTCACGCTCCACAAAGCTGCCAATTACACTGGAATTCTTCACAATCAAATCGTTGGCATATATATTAATATTGCCAGCACGAGCATTGGTTTCAGTCTTAGTATTAATTTCAGCAGAATTTCCAATTAAAATCTTCGGAGACCTTATTATTATTGTTCCTGCTTGATCTTCATTTAATTTTCCAGAAGCTCTGGCCTCACTCTGGATTCGGCTAAAATCGATTGTTATTGATTCAAGTCCGTTCAAATCAATAATACCTCCACTGGTATTTATTCCATCATCAGTACCAATATTACCTGATAAGATTTCTGTTTTATCACTCAACGAAATCTTCTTTGATTGCATTGTGACATTACCGGCAATGCCACCAATGTACTGTCCATTCCAGTTACTACTATTTAGAATGCTTCTCTTCAATTCAATATTAAATTTTGCATGAAGCAAAATATTTCCTGCTGACCCTCCAGTTCGAGTTGATGCATCAAGGTCAGAATATTCTACCTGAATCGAATTTGCCTTTAGCATGATATTGCCACCTTTACCCGCTGAACCGAAACCAATAGTGGAATTGAGAGAGGATTCATCAAATACCTCAAATAACTTGCCATCAGATATTACTGTGCTGACGGGACCTCTTGTTATATGGATTGATTCATCAGCGATCATTTCTATATTTCCAGCATTCCCTTTTCCATTCCCTGAAAATGAAGATGAGCTGGAAGCAATGCTTGAGCCAATCAATGAGATATTTCTACCTTTTAACAAAATTGATCCAGCATTTCCTTCAGTCAAATTAGGTAGAGATGCAACAATAGAACTCTTATTAATTAACACACCTTCCGTTGAATTAATCTTTATATTACCTAAGTCACCATTTCCTGAATCTCTCGATATTGACAAGAATGAATCACTGACAAAGATTTTATTTCCATAGATTAATATACTGCCACCGCTAATATCTTCTTCTCCAAAGATATGGATTTTTGAATCTTTTAAAATAGCTATGTCGGCTCTCATTAAGTTTGAGTCAGGGGTAATACTTATATTACTACCTTCATAATTTAAATCGACTATCCCTTCTTGGGATAGTCCAGCAACCTGTATATTTCCACTTGGAGCTTTTAGAATGCCATTTTCAATCACTACTTCTCCCCCCGATAAAACAAGACTTCTATTGAGATTGGTCTGAAGTCCACTTGTTTGTCCAATTAAACCATCTAAGTCAAGAAATGACGATTTCACTATAATGCCTTGATTCTGAGCATTAATCGTGCCATACCACAAAGCTGAAGGATCTACGGTCAGCAATTGACTCGGTACTGTCGGCAAAGATGCACTAAACAACTCCCCATTGGGAAATTGCAAGGCATTCGCAGTTGTCACCACAACCGATCCACCAATATCCAAACTCGAATTAGGACCAAAAATTACGCCATTCGGATTCACTAAAAAGAAATTGGCATTCGATGGCACAGGTTGATTGCCAAGAAATAGAAATGTTCCTAAACGTCCCAGAACTTCCGAAGGGTTATTTCCTGTTACCCGCGTCAAGACATTTCGTACCGAACTATTAATTAAGAAATAGGCTGAACTCCCTTCACCCACATTGAATTCACGAAAGCTGTGAAATAGATTATTTCCGCGAATGGCACCACTTGTAATAATGTTTAAAGCTGGAGATTGTAATACTGGTGGCAACTCGGAGTTTTGGGTTCCCAAAGTGTCATCGGGCACAATTAAACTTTGTGCTAAAGCACTTTGCGACCCCAAAACAATCGTCCCCCCCAACATCCCCAAAAGAAAGTCCCAGCGCATCAGTCATCCTCCAGGTAGTCAAGCACACCAACTTTCAACCTATCAAAGAAACTTCATACCCGGTCGCTACCTTCAATACATTTAATCTTTGCCACACCAACCAATCCGCTCTCTGGCTAGGGTCAGCATACGATCGCTGCATCATTATCTCCGACGGCTACTGCTGGGATCATTAAATTAACCAAGAATCAAAATTGCCGCTGACATTGTGATGGACTCCTGACCCGATCGGTCTCAATTCAAAAGTCTTAACATAAACCCTATCGAGATTTTCCAAGAAATCCGCTACTCTGAAAGCAAAATACCTTAAACTGTGCTTCTATGAAGTCTTGGACGCATTATATTGCTGCAATTCTTCTAGGCAGTTGCATTATGGCGACTCCTGCCCTTGCGCTCCCCCCAGAACAACAAGTCCAAGAAGGCATTACACACTATCATTCTGGGCAGTATTCCAAGGCAATCCAATCCTGGGAAATAGCCCTTCGCAGCTATCAGCAGGCCCAAGATTCCCCCCGAATTGCGATCGTTCTCGAAAATCTTGCCCGTGCCTACCAACAAATTGGTCAAGGCGAACGAGAGTTACAACACTGGAATCAATTGATTGAACTCTATCGTCAACAGCGTAACGAACTCCAAGTCGGTCGTAGCCTGACTGAAAAAGCCCAAACTCTCAGTCGTCAAGGCCAGATCCAAACCGCCATTGATATTCTCTGTGGCCGGAACGCAGATTTTAAACAATGTGCCCCGAATACTGCTCTGCAACTGGCTTCCAAAAGTGGCGATCGGAAAACTGAAGCAGCAGCCCTCGGTAGCCTAGGAGAAGCCTATCGTCTCAAAGGAGACTATTCCAAAGCTATCCCCATTCTGGAAGCCAGCTTGCTCTTAGCCAAAACAGAGAACTTGACCCAATACCAAGCCGCTGCCCACAACAGCCTCGGCAATACCTATAGCAATCAAGCGCTTAAACACTACCGCCGCTCTTTTTCGTTTCAACAACAGAGCGAAACACAATCTGAGCAACTATTTAACGAAGGTAAGGAATTCGATTATCTAGCCCTCAAGCATTATGAACAAAGCCTAAAATATCAAGCACCCCAAGGCCAACTGCACGTTTTGACCAACCTCATCCCAGTCTACTATCGCCTCCAAAAGATTCAAATGGCTGAGCAAACTTGGCAAACTGCCGAACAACTACGCCGCACCCTTCCCAATTCTCGAACCAAAGCCTACGCCACGATCGATCTCGCCACCCTCTTACAAAGTCCCCCCACAAGCCCGAATGGTCTGAATTCGCGATCGACCTGTGAAGCTCCCAGATTCCATAACAGCCAAGCAGAAGCACTTCTTAAAGAAGGAGCCCAAATTGCACAGGCCATCCAAGATACCCGCGCAGAATCCTATGCCCTTGGCGAGCTAGGTCGCCTCTATGAATGCCAAGGCCAAATCCAGCAAGCCCTAGCAATTACTCGTCAGGCCCAACTTGCAGCCGAACAAAACCTCACCGCTAGAGATAGCCTCTACCTCTGGGAATGGCAAATAGGGCGGATTCTACGCCAGCAAGCCCAACTCAATCCCTCCTCAGAGAAAATCCAGCAAGCCATTGCCGCCTATAGACGAGCAGTGCAAACGTTAGAGGCCATTCGCAGCGATATTCTGACCTCTAATCGCGACGTACAGTTTGACTTTCGGGATACGATCGATCCGATCTACCGTGAACTTGTAGAACTTGAGCTGAGTCAGCATCCCACTCCCCAAAAAGTAGCAGCTTTACCCGGCTCAGCAATTGCCTTAGACGCTCCCTCTGCTTTAGGCTCAGCCATTCGCACGATCGATTCCCTTAAACTGGCTGAATTACAGAATTATTTTGGGAATGATTGCATCATTGGCTTTACCCGTGAAAATATCAATCGGGTGAACGATCCCAGTGCTGCTGTTATTAACACCATTATCTTTGAGAACAAAACTGCGGTGATTCTCACCCTTCCCTCTGGGAAACAACAGATCCACTGGATACTCGAATCTCAAGCAACCCTCGATCGCTTGATTAACGATTACCGAACGGGCTTAGAGTCCTACTATGATGCCTTAACTGGGTATAATCCAGAATCAGCACAACAGGTTTATAACGGGTTAATCCGTGCATTTGAAACAGCTTTGGAAAAAGAGAAGATTCAAACTCTGATATTTGTCCAAGACGGAATCTTTCGGAGTGTCCCCATGGCAGCACTCCATGACGGTCAACAGTTCCTCATCCAGAAATATAATATTGCGGTTGCACCGAGTCTTAGCTTAGTTGATCCGAAACCTATGGAGCTTAATAACCTGAGAGTACTTGCCATGGGGGTTTCCAAGGAAGCCATTGTGGAGAACACTCGCTTCCAACCTCTACAAAATGTTCCCCAAGAACTAGGCGATTTAGCTAAACAAGTACCAGCGAGTCAATATTTAAATGAGCAATTCCGACCGGAAGTTTTGAAAATGGCTTTAATAAAAGAACAATACTCAATTTTGCACTTTGCAACCCACGGTAAATTTGGTTCTGACCCAGAAGATACCTTTCTGCTGACGGGAGATGAAAATACCCCAAAACTGAACTTAAATGAGTTGGGTCAATTGCTCGCAACTAACAAAAAACCATTAGATTTATTAATGTTAACAGCCTGTGAAACCGCGATCGGGGATAATCGCTCAACCCTTGGACTAGCAGGCGTAGCGGTTCAATCCGGTGCAAGAAGTGCCATTGCTTCCCTGTGGCAAGTGAATGATTCTTCTGTCTCACAACTAACAGCTGCTTTTTACGAGAACCTAATCAAGCCTAATACAAGCCGCGCTCAAGCACTTCGAGCAGCACAACTACAAATGCTATCCAGCGGGGGAGAATTTGCCCATCCATACCATTGGTCAGCGCTGGTTTTGGTTGGCAATTGGCTCTAATGTCGCTAAGACTTTCTTCAGACGTTGATATTGAGCTTCGACAGCTGGCTGCTGGCTCGAAGATTCAGACTCGATTACGGTTAGATCGGTTATTAACTGCTTAGCATCTTCGACGGCTGAAGCAATTTCAATCCCATCCCATAAGTCATACCAAAGCTCCCCTACCGTTTCTACACCATCAAACGCCCGATCCTGAGGTAGCTGATTCGGTACTGCCACTCGCTGAATGGGAGCTTCGGCAATCAGATCATGCGAAGGTTTATTAGGATTACATTTGAGGATAATTTGCCAAATGTAAGTTTCTCCTGGTGCTAGTTGCACTTCATCTGGTAGCTTCAATGACATTAATCCTGGCCGACTACTCAGTTGTGAATCCTTCCACAATAGTTGCCGGGGGGGGCGATTTTGTTCTTTGGTATTTTGCAGTAATCTCAGTTCCATCTTGTATGCAGTTGTAGCCCTTGAAGCATCCCCTGGAACAAACCAAACTAAGGTTGGCCGCGCTAGACTTGTTTGCCCTACATGCCCCATTGGGGCGATTGCCGTTAGTGATAAATCAGTGGTACCATTCTCGCAGCCTCCCCTTACACCAGTTGTCGTTGTTGCTCCTGTAAAGCGTCCTATTTTGCCAGGACGATAGCCGCGAGATTTTCGTGCATCAACTGTAGCACCGAGCATGGCGATCAGGCATAATGTTACGCCCAATACAGCAGTCAGTCGTACAACTGTTTTCATAGATTAACTCCAATGGAACAGATACCTACGTTTTTAGCCTACAAAAAACCTGCGTTTATAGTCCAGGAGAAAGCAGTCAAATTTGTGGCTACTTTGTGCAATGTTATTTACCAACAAGCCTTGATAATGCATGAATACTGATATATTACAAGGCTTGTGATCATATCATTGTACGATGTATTTATTGGTTATACAAAAGTTTTTTAATTGCTCTATTTCTGCTAAATTTCCTATGAAAAGTTAACAAACTTAACTATCAATTTAGTCTTCGGTCTAACTTATAGTCATCATGTGTTTTGTCTAGGGTTTTAGTTATGGGATTAATATCATGGACTATCGCTGCTGTAGGGCTTGGGGGGGTAGTTTTGTATCCAGTCATTGGCTTTGCCCAAACAAGTCCACCCCTAGTCACTGCATCTCCGAACGTCCAGATCCCTTCTAGTACCCGCGATCCGATCGAGCAAACCTTGCCTCCCGCGCTGCCTAATATTCCACCTACTTCCAGCCCCCCTCAGCCCATTGAATTGCCTCCTACCCCTCTGCCAAATCCACCTCTCAACAACTTACAAGTTAAAATTAAAGTCAACCGAATCGATATTGTTGGAGCTACGATTTTTCAGTCCGACATAAATCAAGCAGTTCAGGCTTATCAGGGTAAAGAGGTTAACTTTGAAGACTTAATTCAACTACGTTCTAGAATTACCCAAATATATCTTGATAATGGGTACCTAAATTCTGGTGCATTTATTCCCAATAACCAAGATTTACAATCAGGGAATATTCGAGTACAAGTTGTCGAAGGAGCACTGGAACATATTGAAATTGCTGGGTTATCTCGCTTAAACGAACGTTATATTCGGCAACGATTAGAGCAAGCAACCGTTGCACCTCTGAATAAATCGAAGTTGGAACGTGCGTTGCAATTACTGCAAATTGACCCCCTGATTGAACAGGTTAATGCTGACCTGAGTGCAGGAAGTGGGCCTGGATTAAATATTCTGCGTGTTGTCCTCAAAGAAGCTCCGGCATTCCATGTTGGGTTTAACGTTGATAATAATCAATCGGATAGTGTTGGGTCCCTGCAAGGCAGCAGTTTTATCAGCCACGATAACCTCTTGGGGTTTGGAGATCGCCTGTCTTTTGAATATGGTCGTACTGAAGGCTTAAATCTTTATAGCGTCGGTTACACCCTGCCAGTGAATGCTAAAGATGGGACATTTTCACTACGCTATAGCAAAAATGACAGCCAAATTATCGATAACACGTTTCGAGAATTAGGTATCCGTAGTAATAGTGAAACAATCTCTGCAACGCTGCGTCAGCCACTGTTCCGGACACCGAATTCAGAATTTGCGATCGGTCTAGGGTTCGACTTGCGCCGTAGCGAAACATTTTTGCTGGATAATATTCCATTCTCCTTTTCAGAGGGGCCAAAGGATGGTAGATCGAAGGTTGCAGTATTGCGTCTATTTCAAGATTGGGTCAATCGCGATGCAAAACGGGTCTTAGCCGCTCGTTCCCAGTTTAGTATCGGGTTGAATGCTTTTGGTGCGACAACGAACCCCGCCGAAACCCCAGACGGGCAATTTTTCACTTGGTTAGGGCAATTCCAATGGGTTCAGCAGGTTTCCCCCAGATTTGTGGTCGTTAGTCGCATTGCAACTCAAATATCCAGTGACTCATTACTATCGCTAGAACGTTTTAGTTTTGGTGGTTCTGACACCCTACGCGGCTATCGTCAAAACCAAGTGGTGTCTGATAACGGTGTCATTGGTTCGATCGAGGCAAGGATTCCGCTGTTTGCTCAATCCAATATTTTGCAACTCACACCCTTTTTTGACTGGGGGTACGGCTGGAACCATCGCGGTGAAGCCCTTGAGCCAGGATTTTTAGCAAGTATGGGTTTAGGGATACGATCACAGCTGTGGGTGGGATTAGATGCAAGACTTGACTACGGCATTCCACTCGTCCAGCGTAGTGGAATTGCAGATCAAAGGTGGCAATTTTCTTTACGCTATCAGCCTTTCTAATAAAAATTTCCTAGAAATTGCTGCATTTATTCTGCAACTAACGCCTTTTTTTGAATGCGGTTCAGTCTGGAACCATCCTGAAAATCCTAACTTTTCCGCAAAACAGAATTTTTTAGCGGGAATCGGTGCAGGAATCATCTAGCAACCCAATCCTAAGATGCTCATGCGTTTGGATTATGCCCTTCCTCTAGTGAAGATTGCCGATCGCTCAAGCAATTTACAAGATCAGGCACTCTACTTCAGCTTCCAGTACACACCCTAATCATCAGTGAGCATGGGCGTTGTTGCATGATTAGAAAAAAGTCAGATTGGCCTTGGGGAAGTCTTGGTATTAGGCTTGAACCTTGTAGCTGTCGGGCTTGGCGATAGCAATCATACGGTTGAGCGCAGCACATTTGATAAACAACTCCACCGCTTGATTGTCAAATTGACGGGCACTGAGCTTGCCGCCAAAAATCGCCTTGAAGCGAAACATGGTCGTTTCAGCAATCGAGCGGCGATGGTAGCC
>NZ_JBLZFX010000092.1:0-25253 GCF_050753345.1 Alkalinema pantanalense CENA528
GGAGAGGGCGTGGGGGAGGGCGGCAGGGCACTGTAGGCTAATCCTGTGCTGACGATCGTAAGCCCTGTTATGGTGATCCAGTTCCGAAGTTGCATAGCTGTTCAGATTTAAACATCCTACGCTAGATAGAATCAGTCATAAATAAGAGAGTTCCGTAGGGGGAATCAAGGAGGGTTGAAAAAACAGTCGAGTGAGCGGGAATACAAACTCATGCTGCAAGGATCGGGAAGTTAATGTATATTGATGCCCAGTCCCTTGCTGAGGCAAGTTTAATCCAGCGAGCGGTCGGTGATTTAAGGATCCATGATTTAGTCAGATCTATCGAGGGGCACTCCTATGGCGTTTGTTATCGCAACAACCAATATGAAAGGAGGCGTGGGCAAGACGACGCTCACGGTGAATCTGGCCGCGTCCCTGGCAAAAAATCAAGGGAAGCGGGTGTTGATTGTGGATTTGGATACCCAGATCAGCGCGACGCTTAGTTTAATGCCGCCGGGAGAATTCGCAAAGTTACGCAATGATAAACGTACGTTGCGTTACCTTGTGCACCAAGCGATCGCCCGTAACCCCGATTTACCGAACTTGGCGCGGGATGCCGTAAAAAGCTATATCTGCAATGTCCCCGGTTTAAGCTTGATGTTGGGGGATATTGAAATTTATGACGAATATTTAGTGTCGGAAATGTTGCACAAGCGATCGATGCAACAGGGCCGCGCGGAGCAGTTTGAGCACGTCTGGAATGAGTTTGAGAAGAATTTAATTCGCAACATTCTGGAACCAATTTCTGCTGATTACGACATTATTATTCTCGACTGTGCACCGGGATATAACTTGATTACTCGCAGTGCGTTGTTGGCAAGTCATTATTATTTGATTCCGGCCCGCCCGGAGCCGTTGTCATTGATTGGAATTCAGTTATTGGAACGCAGAATTCATCGATTGCGAGAAGCCCATCGGGATGACCCCGGCATCAATGTTGATTTGCTAGGAATTGCCTTTTCACTGTCGGGGAATTTGCTAACGGGACGTTATTACAATCAAGTGATGAAACGCTTGAATGATGATTTCAGTGAAGCCAAGTTGTTTAAAACGCGCATTCCGATGGATGTGAATGTGTCGAAGGCGGTGGATAGTTATATGCCAGTAGTACTGAGCAATCCAGGTTGTTCGGGTGGCAAGGCGTTTCAACAGTTGAGCCAGGAATTTATGCAGAAGTTGACAACCTCTGCCCGTGTGAATGAACCCCCTTCTCAGTTTGCGCTTTCTAATTTAGAGTAAGCTGCCTTTCTGGTCAGTTTTAGCTTGGTTGAAAGCTGAGCGATCGAATTCAAACGCGATCGCTCAGTTTTTTGTTTTGGGAATTGCTGGGTGGAGTAAACACGATCGCGCTACGGGTGCTTAATGATACCTGAATCAAGGATTTTAAATACGGATTGACAGCGCCGCTACTTTATTCGTAGTGTGGTTCTCATAGCGATTGCCATGGGCATCCTTCTTTCACGAGACGGGTCAATCTGAAGCATGGGGTCGCTGGGTTCCCGAAAATTTAGGCCACTACTCGGGATTGCGCTAACAACCCCAAGTAGCTATTCCCCCTCGCTGGGTCAGCAGCAAGGCGGCTTGTTGAGAATTTTAACATTCGATCGAGCCACTCTTGTTTGTGATGTCAAACGGGGTGGCTCTAAATTTTTGGGCTTTCTTCCGCAGCCCTCATCCCCAACCCTTCCCCCGCAGGAGAAGGGAGCAATTTGCAGCGGGAAGAGGATTCACTACACTAAGGAGAAGCTCACAGGATGGCGAAAGGTTTTAGCGATCGTAGCGATCGTTCAGTTCAACACGGCCCACAACGCTTACAGATCCACTTAATCGGTCATCCAGAATTTATTCAAGATACGATTAATCAATTGCAGGCCCATCGCATCGCGGATCGGATTCATTGGAGTCAACCGATGCCGATCGTGCATTCCGATGGCCAATACATCAGCATCCTCAGCCGCGAACGCCAGCGGTAACAAGTGCAGAACAGGTGCTCCGGTAGGTATCTAATTCACTTCGGACACCTGGCCTACCGCAATTGATCCCAAATGGCTGTGAATCTACCCCTTAGTCTAATTAGAGTAGGGAAAGAAACCTACTTGTATTGTGACAGTGACGCAGGTTGCTGCCAGTTTCGCACTCCATACAACAGCAACCAAATGTCTTGTTTTTTATTGAGTCTGCTAAACCACTACCATAGCTCAATCAGGCAACCTGAATATCATTTCAACATAGATAACTAGAGAGGTTTTCCGCCTACAATAAATTAGCAGATTCCAGCAAGGGCTCTGAGAGGAATAGTGATGTGATAGCTTCTTGAGATAAACAAAACGTGCTTTTGATAGATGCTAATTTTGTGGAGGTACTTCAGATGTCAGAGCTACTGAAACGCATTACGGTTAATCCTAAACAGTGTGGTGGCCGTCCCTGCATTCGGGGTATGAGAATTCGAGTGTCCGATGTGCTAGATCTGTTTGCAGCAGGGTTAAGTGCCGAACAAATTTTAGAGGAACTGCCTGATTTAGAAATAGATGATTTACGAGCGTCGCTAGCCTATGCCTCACGTAAACTGAATCATCCCGTACTAGTGGCATGATTACCATCTGGATTGATGCACACCTATCCCCCGCGATCGCCACTTGGATTACGAATACTTTTGCAGTAACCGCAATCGCTTTACGGGATCTTGGGTTACGCGATGCAGAAGATCCGGAAATCTTTGAAGCTGCAAAAGCTCAAGGCGTTATCTTGATGACCAAAGATAGTGATTTTATTGACTTGATCGATCGCTTGGGAACACCACCGCAAATTATTTGGTTGACTTGCGGAAATACTTCAAATGCTCGGTTACGCGAGATCTTGAGTTCAGTTTTACCAGCAGCATTAGAGCTACTACGGGCAGGTGAAAAGTTAGTTGAGATTAGCGGAGATTCATGAAGAACCGGCCATGTCTTTAACCCTCACAACACCCGATTGGCTGCAATGCAAGCCGCATACCAATCAAAACTCGCCTTCGGAATCCGCGCTTGGGTCTTGTAATCCACATAGGTAATGCCAAACCGCCGAGAATAGCCCCACGACCACTCAAAATTATCCAACAAACTCCACAGAAAATATCCCTGCACCGGATACCCTTCCCCGATCGTCCGATGCAGCGCCTTCAACGACTGCCGCAAATAAAAAATTCGATCGGTATCCCACACCTCACCCGCAGGCGTTAACGTATCATCCGCCGCACAGCCATTTTCCGTAATCCAAATCGGTAAATCAGGTCGCTCCAACGTTTCCCGAATATGACGCACCGCCCAATATAAACTTTCCGGTACCACCTGCAACCACGGCATATGCAACTTGGGATATCCTTTGGGAATTGCGATAAACTCATAGCCCTTGGCATTGTCCGCTGCTCGAATGTACGCCCCCGTGTAAATATTCAACCCCAGAAAATCGATCGGTTGATGAATGGTTGCTAAATCACTCGGTTGAATATCTGGAGCATTCTCCCCCAATTCTGTTAGAAACGCTGGATGATAATTCCCCGTTAACGCTGGATAAAGAATCCCCCCCGTATAAAAATTATCCGGTAACGCCCGCTGGGCCGCCTGGATATGGGCCTCAGTCTCCACGATCGGCACAGTCACCCCAGGATTATCCACCAACGCCACCTGACAGGGTTGGGGCGACGCCGCCCGAATCGCTTGACAGCCCAGCCCATGGGCCAACAACGCATGGTGCGACGTTTGCCACACCTCCTTCCAACTGTTGACCCGCGTCCCTGGTGCGTGCTCTGGCCGCTTCCCCACGGCATACCCCAGGTGTGTAAAACAGGAAATTTCATTCAACGTTATCCAGCGCGTCACCCGATCTCCCAAGGCTTGCACCACCACCGTTGCATAGTCCGCAAAATCCTGCGCCATTTCCCGACAGCGCCAAGAGCCATAGCGATCCTCCAACGCCTGGGGACTGTCCCAGTGGAACAGCGTAATTACGGGCTCAATCCCCTGCTCCAACAGACAATCCACCAAACGATCGTAAAACGCCAACCCCTGGGCATTAACCGAGCCGCGACCCTCCGGCACAATCCGACTCCACGCCGTACTGAACCGATAATGCTTTGCACCCAACTGCCGTATCAACGCCACATCTTCCGCATAGCGATGGTAATGATCGCAGGCGATCGCGCCCGAACTGCGATCCTTGATGTGACACCAATGTTGACTGAACCGATCCCAAACGCTGGGCTTACGACCCTCAATATCCACCGCCCCTTCAATTTGATAGGCCGAAGTGGCCACGCCCCATTGGAATTGTTGTGGAAATTGATAGGTCATTAAGATCGTCCTCGATTGAGTTTCCCAATGCTGTGTGCATTCCCAACAGAACCCTATGAGGCATTATTCATCTATTGGATTTCCATTCCCCAACGATCGCTGCTTACGTTCATGGAGTTGCAACAAAATCTCCGCATGTTTCTCCCGAGTAATGGGATAAAAATACGTCAAAATAATTCCGATCGCCAATGCCACAGACGGCAAAGGCGCGATCGAAAAGCGAATCACATTTAAAACGGAATCTGGCTGAATTGGAAATGGTGTCATATCCGTGGGTTGCACATATCCTGCTGCTCCCAAACTTTGCAAGACCTGATTGACCGCCAACCCCAAACAAATCTTTTGTAGAAACACAATAAAACTATAGAAAATCCCCTCTCGCCGTTGTCCCGTGTTCAACTCATCCAGTTCAATCACATCCGGCAACATCGACCAAGGAATTAAATAGGCCGTAGATACCCCAACCCCCGCCATTACCGCCAAAACATACATTAAAACAACTTGGCCCGGCTGCAAGAAAAAGAGTCCAACTTGGGCAATCACCCACAAACTCATACCCATGAAATACACAGTTTGCTTCCCGTAGCGTTGGCTAACTTGATTCCAAATGAATAGCATTGCCATTGCCGTCCCTTGCACTGCCAACAGGACTAAACTGACATTTTCCTGGGGTAGCCGCATCCAACTGCGCACATAGTAGGGAATGATCGATGCTGTCAACTGCACCGCCAACCAGGAGCACAGATAAATTCCCACCACATAGCGAAAAGGGCCATTATTGAATGCAATCTTAATTTGTTGCAAAACAGGCATCGAAACACTATGGCCAATCTCTGGATCATTCTGTGCCGCAGCCATTGCCTGTTTTCGGGTTCCCCAAATGCACCAATAAATCGGCAAAATTGAAATGATCGAACAGATGCCACCCAGGATCAGATATTGCGTGCCTTGGTTGCCGGGAACCAGTTTGGAAACAACCAAGCTAATAATTAATGCAAGGATGCTACCTCCGATCGAAAACGAAAATCGGAAGCTATTTAAACTAGTGCGCTCATCATAGTCCTGGGTCAGTTCCGCCGTTAGTGCCGTGTAGGGTAGGTTGACTACCGTATAGAACGCATTGAACAGCACAGAAATCGCTGTGTAATACCAAAAGAGCCCCCACTGATTGCTGGCGGGATCATCACTAAAGTGCGGCACAATCCATTGCAGAAAAAAGAAAATCCCGAAGGGTACCGCGCCCCACATCATCCAGGGATAACGACGTCCTTGTTTACTTTGGGTGCGATCGCTCAAAACCCCCACCATGGGATCATTGACCGAATCCCAAATTTTTCCGACCAATTGCGTCAACCCTGCCAACGCCGGATTCAACCGTGCCACATCCGTTAAAAATGGCGACAGATAGGAAATCAGAATCATCGCCGTCACCGCAGGCCCAAAATCCCCGGCTCCAAAGGCAAGTTTAGTACCCAGGTTTAACTTGGGCGGCGAAGACTCCGGCGGCGAAGAGGCTGAGCGATCGGGAGGATTGTTCATAGAAAGTGCCTAGAGACTCGCTATCCGTTGTATCATCCTTTGCGATTAATGCAGCAGTTGTGAAGGAAGGCAAAGGAAGGCGCGTCAATGGCAGACCTCTACGTAACTTGGGATGAATATCATCAGAAAATTGAGCAGTTGGCGGCGCAGATTTACCAATCCGGCTGGGAGTTTAATCAAATCCTCTGTCTGGCTAAGGGCGGATTGCGGGTCGGCGATATTTTGGCTCGTATTTATGATGCGCCTCTTGCTATTTTGGCAACATCATCCTATCGGGGCGAAGGCGGTCGTAGCCGGGGCACTCTGGTTTTTTCCCGTGATCTCACCATGACTACACCTAATTTAGGCAGCCATATTCTGTTGGTGGATGACTTGGTGGACTCCGGTATCACCCTGAAAAAGACCCTGCCCTGGTTACAGTGTAACTACGGGTTTTATGTGGAAGAAGTCCGTACAGCCGTGATTTGGTACAAAGCCTGTTCGATCGTGACACCGGACTACTATGTGGACTACCTAGCGGACAATCCCTGGATTCATCAACCTTTTGAACGATATGAACTGATGGATCCTCAAGAACTGCTAAATCAGTCCCCAAGCCGTTCGATCGGGAACTGATCTAGATCACAGGGTGCCTCAGAAAGTTTGCTACAATACACTAAATACACAACCGTAGAATTGCGGTAAGCGCATCTATCTAAGCTTCACCTACTTGCAACAGTTGGTTCGCAACAGTTGGTTTGCAATAGTCAGTTGAATCATCTGCTGAATAGTATTGAGTTAGTCTTAAGTTCTAGGACTTCCTGGATGAATTGGCTAACCATTCACTGAATACGCAACGACCTTTCGTCCAATCTGCTGAGATCGGTGCTCAGTTCAGTCTTAAGCCGACGAGCCACGATCGCTAGGCACAAGCCACATAAGTAGGTGACTTAATGTAAGTGGGTGACTTATGGCATTACACCCTGTCCAACTTAATTCTGGCCTGGGAAGACTGCCAAGATCTGCGTCCTTTTTCGTCAGTATTGATCGTGCAGATGATAGGGAAAAGCCAACAAGACTCTACAAGCAACGCTCCTCAACGCCAAGCATTTCAACGTTTGGGAAGTTATCTAGTGGAAGCGGGCCTGATCACGCCAGCCCAGGTTGACGTTGCTCTAAACGATCAGCGCGTGATGGAAGATATGCGGTTTGGAGAAGTTCTAGTTGCTCGAGGCTGGATCAAGCAGCAGACCCTGGATTTCCTGATGCGTAAAGTGGTTGGCCCAGAACAAAGAGCCGCTAAACAGCGCAGCCAAGGCACCCCAGCGCAGGCTAAGCCTGTAGATCAGGTCACTGCTAAAAAGCCACCCACACCCCAGGAAGCCCCAGCCACTCCGTCAGTGCCTGCCGAGGCGAACTCTTTAGCGGTGGATGTACCCGTGCGGCAGCCCTATCGATCGGCGGCGGTCATGGCCAAACTGAAGGCTGCCGGATCTGCTGCAGAAATGCCGAACAATCGCAAAGCACTACCTTCTGTGCCTAATGATGAAGATGGAGTGAACTGGGTTGGGTAATCAAATTCCCGCGCAAACCGTTTGGCATTACAAACCTTGGTGGTGCCAGCCTTGGTCGATCGTCTTAACCGGATTGGCCATCATTTCCGGAAGTTGGTGGCTGCTGAGGATGATGTGGGTCACGGTTCTCGTGGCGATCCCAATCAGCCTGTGGATGGTCTACTTTGTGCTGATTTATCCCAAGCTGATTGCTGACAGTGGGTTATTGGAAGAGATGGCCCAGCACCATTCCGCTGCCATCCCCAATATTGACCAGGATCAGGTCAACTCTGGTGGTGAATAACTGGCGATCACTCGACCGGCTCCCCGTAACTGGGCGAAGTAATTGCAACTGACTGGGTGGCCCGTATCCGACAGTTCGTCAATGCCAATGCCGTTGCGCCCTTGATCTTTGCCTGAACTGTGAATGTACTGGTTCTGGCCGAGATACAGGCCAACGTGGGTGGCTTTTTCGGAGGTTCCAAAGAAAATTAAGTCACCGGGGATCACTTCAGACAGCGCGATCGGCTGCACAAAGGCTTCCTGTTGGTAGGCATCACGGGGCAGTTGAATCCCTACCGATCGAAAGGCCGCCTGCATCAACCCCGAGCAGTCGTAATTAGGGGCCACAGTTCCCCCCCAGAGATATTGGTTGGGCACTGCCATGGCCGCTTGGGTAAAGGCAATGACTTCGGGAATGCGATCGCGAATTTCTTCCGGCGTCAGGACAGGGGCTTGGTAGGGCGTATCGTCGGGAACCAGCTTTTCCCAATCCACGGGATTGAGCCAGCCGGGATAGCCATCTTCCACCAATTGCACCGCCAGCGGCACCATCGGAGGGCGCATCACCCCAATCACAGGCACCGTCAGTCGGAGCAGACGCCCCTGGGCCGCTTGGGTGACCAAGGACTTGAGGTCAGGAGAAGCATAGAGGTTGAAATCAGCGATCGTGCGGTACTGCATAGACACGGAGAGACAAAGAACAGAACGTTAGAACAAGATGCAAGCAATAAATGCAACCCATGATAAATGCAACCAATCAAAGGTGGCCTGTCAGCGGACAAGCCTGTCCACTGAAAATGGTTTTACAGGTTAAAAAGGTTTTACAAGTTAAAAAGGTTTTACAATCCAAAGCTGGGCTCAAACTGTGCCGAAATCCACTATCTGAAATTCATCATGCCATTTTTCTCTAGAGACAACGCCCTGCAAACCACAGGGGAACAAATTCTAGAAAAGACTTGGAAAACGTTTCCCTCTCTAGCGAGAAACCAAGTTGCCATGACTTGGCTGGTCTATGATCCACCTACTTTCGTGAATACCGGTGGAGCGTTGACTCCGGCAGAATTTTGGCAGCGATCGGTACGGGGCTTTAGTTACCGGGGCGTGGAATGTATTTACCCCGCCAGTGTGGCCAAATTGTTTTATCTAGTGGCGGCCCATGAATGGTTACAGCAGAACATGGTTGGGGGATCGGCGGAACTCGATCGGGCCTTGCGCGACATGATTGTCGATTCCAGCAACGATGCCACAGGTTTAGTGGTAGATATTCTGACAGGTACCACCAGCGGCCCTGAACTGCCCCCCGCCCCCTTTGAAACCTGGAAGCAGCAACGCAACATCATCAACCGCTATTTCCAATCCCTGCAATGGGAAGAATTTGCCACGATTAATATTTGCCAGAAAACCTGGGGGGATGGCCCCTATGGTCGCGAGCGAGCCTTCTATGGCGATAACCTGGCCAACCGGAATATGTTGACTAGCGATGCCACCGCACGGCTCCTGCACAGCATTGTGGGGGGGGTGGCTGTGTCAGCAGATCGATCGCAACAAATGATGCGATTATTAGCCCGATCGTTGGATCCCAGAGACTTAACAGCCGATCCTGAAAATCAGATTGTAGGGTTTATTGGCAGTGGGTTGCCCCCAACGGCGCAGATTTGGTCGAAGGCGGGCTGGATGAGCCAAGCCAGGCATGATGCGGCCTACGTAGAAATTCCAGGCCAGTTGCCGTTTCTTCTCGTCATTTTTACGGAAGGACGCGAGAACAGTGCCAATGAGGCCATCTTGCCATTCATTACCCAGCAAGTGGTCGAACAATTACCCAGCCTGCAATCCTAAGATGCCATTTCCGACTTGCTGGACGGAATTTCTTGAGTCTATGTCCCAGGGAGTACGTCCTACCTCAAATGGTATAGCCCAGGTAGTACTCCCTTGAATGTATCGATGAGGAGGTAATCCCTGCCGAAGCCAAATAGGTTACCAATTATGAAGCTTTTCGTAACCAGTTATGAAAAGACTGTGAATTATCATCAAAATGCGGAAAAAACAGCATTAAAGTAACGCTGAATACATTCTTAATGCTTCTAGGCTAGCGATAATTACGGACGTGTCCTAGAGTCAAATCACCAAAATCACTAGCCTTCCGCAAGGGGGCTATTTTTTTATCTTTTTTAGCTGTTAATAGCTAAGCTAAGATTTTGCTAAGTCTCATCTACCCTGAGACAGATAGATAGAAAGCAAATCCTGTAAAACTGCACAAAAAATTCACATGCTCATGATAGAGCTTAACAACTTTTTCGAGAAATGAGGCAGTCTGATTAAGTTTGTTTCAGGATATTTGTCTAACCATCCTCCTCTAAGGGAACAGCGCATAAATAAAATCCTAATTGGGTAAGGGGCGGAGAGTAAAAGGGTAGGAGGGTAGGGGAATGAAGAGGGGATATTATTTCTTTGCAAATCCCTAAGCTTGCGCGTCTTTTCGGCGTACTCATTTAAGCGTACTTATTGAGGCGTACTCATTAAGGCGTACTTATTGAGGCGTAAACATATCAGCTGAATGACTGAAACGCTATCCGAGGGAACACTGAATCGAGACAATCCTTGTCATTTCAATTGAAAAGAGCTGCCCTTTGACTTAGGACAGCCCCGTTTTAGGTGATTTATTGGATGGTTCCCGTTGGATTTGAGAGAATTCGCTAACGCTCTAATTACTCACTTCAGAAAGTTCAAGCACTCGGCTATCAAGGTCTTTCACCAGAAAATTTAAAGGTCGTTCCTGACGAATTTTGTACTTCAGCCCCAATGCCTGAACTCGTAGCAAAATTTGCTCTAGGCAGTCCCGATCGAAGCAAATGTGACGATGACGGCTGTTATCGCCCATGCTGGCCCCGGAGATCACATGGACTTGCACATTCTTGCGCAGTTGGTACCAGAGGCCATCGTTCCCTGCGCCCCGTGCTGTAACGCTGCCCGGTGTTCCCGCAAGGTACATGGGATTGATCCCTGCTGTCCCGAGGGACTGCTCGTAGTTGTAGTAGTAGTGCAGGGGAATCTCAGCGGTGCGCAAGTTGAGCAACCCTTCATAGAATTGGCGAGCCACGTCCAAGTCTGACACCATGACCGTGTAAACCTTGGGAGCACTCGTTAGAAACAGCCACATGGCACCCGCATAGGCCGCCAGAAGCATGATCATAATCCCCTGGGTGGAAAAAATTCCATCTCCCATCGCCGACCAAATACTCGCGAGAACGGGGGAAGACACTACGATCGCGATCGAGCTAAGAACCATGGAGTCACTCGCCTGAATGTTTAGAGATTGAACAAGAAGGAACCTAACAACATGTTACAAAAGCAGCTTGCCAAGGTAGAGTTTAATTCTACCAAGCTTCTAAAGGAGCCGTAAGCGGAACTGGAAGGACGGATAACCCGCCCTATGCCGATCTCTTTACCTATCGTCCTGGAACAGCCTCTAAAAAGACAGAAATCTCTGAAAAAATCTGTGTGCTTTTTAAGGCAGCCGTTTATGATAAGGGCGTGTTTCTGCTGGAAAGCTTGACAACTCGCTGTAAACTTGATCGTCTTGACTCTGTTAAGCACACACCGTGTCGATTCCTACCTTTCCTGAGGCCAACCATCCTATTATCAAGTCCTTGTTTAAAAACAGCGATCAGGAACTCTTAGAACTTTTTCAGCGATATCCTGATGCAGGACAGTATTTCACGGCTTTGTTTTGCCGCTACAATCCGATCGTTTATCGGGTTGTACAGCATTCTGCGCCCTCTCCGGTACAAACAGATTATCTCTTTGCCCTCATTTGGCGGCATATCTTTAATGAGCTTTCCGGTCTTGATCTACAGGTCTTCACCCAACCTGGTGTCACCTTTCAAAGTTGGTTGCTCAATGTCACAGCAGCTTGTATCAACGAGCTTAACTTACCGCCTGTAGAGGAAATCCATTACGACCTGAAAGCAGCATCTCCGCCGTTTTGGTGCTATCTCGATCGGGCGTTAGATGAAATGTCGCCGGAGTTGCGACTAATGATTGTCATGGCGCAGACGTTTAACTGGAGCGAAACACGAATTTCAGCCTATCTGCAAGCGGAGGGGGAGGTCATTCCGCCACTAGAAGTGAAACAACGATTGCAGGAAGGCTATCGGATTCTAGAAGCCCGCTTACCTGAAGATATCCGGGCGATTTACCTAACTCATAGTCAGTCATAACTCCAGTCATAACTAAAGTCCATAGCTAGTCATAGCTAGTCGTAACCCGTCTCCTTTTGGGAAATTCATTCTGGAGAGTAAGGTTGCGGATTTTCACGATCGGGGAATTCTAAGGAAAGTTCTCGGGGGATGCTGTTGACTGTGTTGACTGATTGGGGATTTGGGAAGGTTGGATAGGGCGTAAAGAAATTGTTAGAGAGCGAATTAATCTTGTAGCGGATATAGCTAACATTAAACTGACGTGAAAAGATTGCCCCTGTAACGTTTCCTCAGCCAATAAGTCCTAGAATGACCACGACCCAATTTCAACGTTGAGGGCTAGAGTTCCTGTCTATTGCTTGGAGTGCCATTTATGAAACGGTGTTTTCAGCCATTTTCTGCCAGTATTCTGTCCGTTGCGATGGGTGTGCTGCCACTGGTCAGCTTGGTGAGTTTAGTGACCTATGCAGATCGATCGCTTGCAGGCGATTTGAACCGTCAATTGGCGATTCCGCTCAACAGTGGAACTCTGAGTCAAGCTCGGAAGGGGGGCGATCGTTGGATGATGGCAGGCGATCGGCAACAACAGCAGGGACAGATGGAAGCCGCGATCGAGAGTTGGCAAAAGGCATTGGAACTCTATCGCCGGGTGGTGGATCAAGAGGCCCAAGGGCTAGTCTATCGGCGTTTGACTAAAGCTTATTTGGAGCTAGGGCGATCGATCGAGGCTGAAGATGCAGCACGGCGAGCCTTGGGCTTTGCGCGGACGCTCAATGATTATCAGAACCAAATTCTGGGCTACAACGAGGTGGGTCTACTCCTGATGAAGCGGGATCCGGCAGAGGCGGAAAGAAGCTTTGCAGAGGGAGTGCGGATTGCCACGGTCTTGAAGGATACGCCCGGTTTAGGAACCTCGTTGAGCAACTGGGGACTGGCAGCCAAGGCAACGGGGCAATATGCAACGGCGATCGAACGGTTGCAGAAAGGCTTGCCCTACCAGCGAATCGCCCTCGACTTTGCGGGGGAAAGTCGCTCCTATCAAGGGTTAGGGGACTCCTTTTTTGCCTTGGGTGAGTATCAAAAGGCCGCTGGTCACTACATCAGCGCCCTAGTCTTGGCACGGCAGTCTAAGCAACATCAAGTGGCCTTTCAGTCGTTGGAAGGGTTGGCCATGGCCTACGATCGCCTAGGGGCCAATAATGCAGCCATGGAAGCACTGCTAGATCGGGTCCGGTTGGCGGGGCGCACCTTGGAACCTGCGCAAGTGGTGGAGGCATTGCAGACGATCGCGGAATACTATTACCAGAAAAAAGATTGGGCCATGACCGATCGGGTTTACGAACAGGCGATTCAAATTGCCGAAGCCAATCAACTGGACAAAGATGTCCCCCAGTTGCGGAAATCCCTAGAAAACCTGCGGAACGAGTTCTATTTCCGCCGAGTGCGCCAGTAGGGGGCAACCTACTATCGGGACAGAACAGAAATATCAATCCCGTGTTTCGTCAGGCGTTCAATGAGCTTGGGGTCATTTTGGGGCAGGTCAATGAGAAATCGCTGCCCATCTTTGCGGGTGGCGATCGCTTGGGTTCGATCGCTAGTCAAACTTACTTTTTCCACTTGTTTTGCTTCTATCTGCTGAATGAACTGAGGATATTCCCAGTGGCCATCTACTTGGGGTGGCGCTTTCATGCAGGCGGTAAACCCTGGGGTAAACCAGGTGAGGACAATCAGAACCTCGAGGGAGAATCGTCTGGTTGTTTGCAAGCATTGTTGAGCAAAAGCGATCTGGGGCATAGTGGCTACAGGGTAAGGGTGGGAGAGAGCCATTCTGGATTATGCATGTAACAGGGAAATAATGCAGGGTTTATCGCCAATTTGGACGGACATGGCTTCGATACGGCCATCGATCGTGCCCCAACCAAACTGGAGAACTTCCTGTCCTTTTTGAGTTTGTCCTGTTGTGAGAGCTTGAGCAATGAGTGAGGTGTCCTCGATCGATTTATCGCGGGGCAAAAATCCGGCTTGCCAATCGGGGCTAGTGACACGCCACCAAATCCGGAGTTTGGGTAAATATTCTGGCTTAGATTGCTCTGGCTTAAATTGCTCTGACTGAGCTTGAGATTGCTCGGTGCTTGCTCGGCTCATTTTGGCGGCTTTGCGTTCTGAGGGTTTGAGCGATCGATGCCAGACGATGAGGGCGTGC
Source organism: Alkalinema pantanalense CENA528 (assembly GCF_050753345.1). Taxonomy (NCBI): domain Bacteria; kingdom Bacillati; phylum Cyanobacteriota; class Cyanophyceae; order Leptolyngbyales; family Leptolyngbyaceae; genus Alkalinema; species Alkalinema pantanalense. Next base: position 14,120 of record NZ_JBLZFX010000092.1, read on the forward strand.
TGCCCGGAGGCCAGTTCCACCATGCGGATCAGGGTAGCTAATAAAGAAGTTTGGTACAGGGCAGAAAGCGATCGTGCAGTTTCCAAGGAAACGCCTAGGTGATTGAGATGGGAGCTAAATTGCGATCGAGGCATGAGGAGTTCCGCCGCTCCAGCATCACACAGTTTTTCTTTGCGGGCTTCGTCCCAGGTGGGAATGTTCAGCTTTTGGGCGACATCCGCTTGAGCATCAAAGAGAAGCTCCATCAGTTCGTGGCCTTCGGTGAAGCGTTGGCGCACGATCGGGTCGTCTTCTTTGATTAAAATGACGCCTTTATACGTATCTAACAGAATACCCTGTTGTTCATTAAGCGGAACACGGAGCGGAATGGGCATCCCGAAGTAGGAATAAATGGAATCTAGATCCGTGGGTAAACGGTTGGATAAACCAGCTGACTCTCTTAAAAATTCCACATAGTGAAACACATCTGCCTCGGTTTGGAGGGAACCATAGCGATGCAAAAAGGCATAGCCGGGATGTTGGTAGCGCGGCGGCAGAGGGGACACAGTTTTTTGACTCCAGGTTTTGCTGACCAGGTTTTGCTGACTCTGGGATAACCATCGATCGAAGGAAAATGGGGGATTGAGATCGCTCCTGTTCCATTCAATCGCTTTCTTCCAGAGTTGGCAAATCGCTGCGCCAACTGGCTGTCAAGGAACGACGGGGGTATCAAAGTATTTTGGGTATTAGCATTGAGGGTAGAAGCGGTTCTCCCTGACTTGCAGATAAACAGGCAGCCACTTCGACCCGATCGCGCCCCAACCGTTTCGCTTGATAGAGTGCATTATCAGCGGCTCGTAAAAGTTCATCGACAGTTTGTCCATGGAGCGGGAAACTGGAAATTCCTAGGGAAACCGTCACGATCTGCTGTTGCGCAGCAGCTTGAGTAGATGCATCGTGGGAAAGCGTATCGTCAGCAATGTTAGCCGGGAAAAACATAAACTGTCGAATTTGTTGCCGCAATTTTTCCGCCCGACGATAGGCCGATTGCAAATCTGTATTTGGCAAAATCAAAGTGATTTCTTCGCCCCCATAGCGACAAATCACATCGGTCGATCGACTGTTGGACAGTAACAACTGACCCAATTGTTGTAACACTCGATCGCCTGCCTCATGGCCCAACGTATCATTTAAACGTTTAAAGTAATCAATATCCAGCATGATGAGGCTAAAGATCTGTCTATAGCACAATGCCTGCTGTACTTCGCGATCGAGGGTCGTTTGTAAGTAACGACGATTAAACAACCCGGTTAAGGGATCTCTCACACTTTGATAGTGTAAGTCCTCCCTCAATTTTAAATTAGCTAACGCCAAGGCCACATGCTCAGCCACAGTAACAGCCAACTGGTGAGTGGCTTCTGAAATCATCCAGTCTGACCCTAAGATCAACAGTCCGATCGACTGACCTTGGGTCAACATGGGAACGCACAGCCGATAACTCCAATCCTCAACAATCATGCAGTGCTGACACCCTCGATCGACCTGTCCCTGCTCACCTCGGTGGGATTTACCCCGGCGGATTGCCCAACAAGCCTCTAGGCTATGGGTTGAACAGAGAGGGGGGGCGGGGCTTCCCCAAGCAATAATATTGCTGGTCAGGTCACGGGCTTGCGCTGCATACTCAGGTGGCGACTGAGTCCTTAAATCATGCTGGCTCCCACCATTGCACCCATGTCCTAAATCATTAAACAAGTACAAACGGCCTGAGAGCTGGGGAAACATCGATGCCAATATTTTGGGCAAAAATGCATAGGCTTCTGCTAAGTTCTGACAAGCATGGAGATAGTGGCCAAGTTGTCCCAAAAGTGCAATTTCTTGATTGCGTTGAGCCAGTTCGCCCAAACGATATTGCAACTCTAGATTAGCCGCTTTCAATTGGGATTCTGCATGTTTCCGTTCTAGTACCTCTTGATGCAGCTTTTGGTTAGTTTCTAAAAGCTCCTGGGTCCGTTGACTAAACTGGTTGCTTAAAATCTGATGAACATTCCTAAGATTGTGCTCAACCCTTTCTCGTTTTTCAATTTCTGTCCGTAACTTGTGGTTTGTGACTTCCAAGTCTTGGTTGTGTTGAACCATCACTTTTTGTAAGACTTGAATCTGCTGCTTTAAATGGTGGATGATACTAACGAGTTCAATCGGATCCCACAGTTGCACTAAATTGGTGTGAGTCAGAATTCCTAATAAACTTTGGCATTCATCGGTGACAACTACTCGGCGGATGGAATGTTGTTGCATTAATTGCTCGGCTGCTTGCAAAGAACTGCTCGGCGATACTTGAATCACAGGAGCATTCATCACATCCGCCACGATCGTCGTTTCAAAGTTCACTGCCTGAAGCTGCAAACGCACAATATCGCGTTCCGTTAAAATGCCTTGGGGCACAATCCGATCGTGGTCTTGAACTGCAATCACTAGAGAACTAATCTGATGCTGCACCATTTGAGCCGTCGCAGCCAGCAAAGTTGCAGTGGGGGAGATCCAAATCACCGATTGGGTCATCACTTCATCCACCCGCCGTTGCCGTAAAAAATTCACGGGCTCCAGCGATCGTCGGATTTCCTCCAGGGTCACTATCCCCAAGAGCAGCCCTTGCTGATCGACCACCGGAAGATGACGCAACCGAGCCTGCTGGAAATAAGTCAAAACTTGGGTAATTTGCAACTCTGGAGCAAAGGTCAGAGTTTGAAGGTGTTGGGTCATGACCTCGCGAACTTGCAACTTCGCAAGATTGCCCCCAGACGCTGACAGCCGAACAATATCATGCTCCGTCACAATTCCCAACAGCTTGTCATGCTTGACCACCAAGACATAACTTGACTGCTGATTCCTAGATAGGCATGTTAGGTGATCCGTTGGGTCAGCTTGCACTGAGGGGTGATCTCCCCCTTGCATCTTCCAAAGGGCATCGACTAAAGATAGTTCAGGAGAAACGATCGTGGGAGATCGATCGATTACAGATTCCAACGCCAGCATACCGTAGTCCATCAAAACCATCGCTACTACGCCTCAAGTAGTCGGCTTTTCAGATAACCCCGTTTCTAACCTGTCTTTCAAAATAGCAACCGAAAGGGTTGAATCGATCGCACGAATTGATTGCAAATTTGTGTAATAAGATACAGTCTTCCAAGTCAGATCATGGTGTATCGAAACTGAGCGCAGGCCAATAGGCTAAAAATGCTCAATCAGATATCACCTGAAAACCGCTAGAAGCTACTCAGGAAAACCTTAGATCTAACAAAAGATCTAAAAAATTGATTGAACCAAACCAGTCAAAGTAGGAAAACAAATTAACTAATCTAAATCTGCTAGAAATCTGTGCGAAAGAACGAAGTTAAGACTCAATACTTCTATCTGGTCATGGCACACTAGAAGTACCATCACCCATCACCAAACATCACTCAGGACAAAAATACTGTAAGTGAAAGAGGAAATATACAGCTTGAGGAAAGATCTTCTTGGAGCTGTTTGTTTCTAACTTTCCTCGTTAACTTACCTTAGACTGACATATTTTTCAACAGAGAATTAAATTCATAGAGTTTATTTAAGATTTTCAAGTTTGATTAAAGTTTCTTTGAGGCTGTATGACAGGGTTTGCTTATTTTGTAGGTTCCGGCTGCGGCACGATCGATGCTCTTACTGTGCGCGGCTATCAGCTTCTCTGCCAAGCAGAAGTGGTCATTTATGATGCGCTCATCGATGCAGAATTGCTGCAATATACTCAGTCAAGCTGTCTGACTTTTAATGTTGGGAAACGGGGCGGCCAACCCAGCCTAAAGCAGACAGAAATCGATCGGTTAATCGTTGAACAATGTCAACAGGGTAAGCAAGTTGTTCGTCTCAAAAGCGGAGATCCCTTTATCTTTGGTCGCACCACTTCAGAAATTCAAGCCGTCAAAGCTGCTCAGATTCCCTATGAAGTCGTCCCAGGTATTTCTTCTGCCCTTGCTGCGCCCCTATATGCGGGAATTCCCCTGACGGATCTGGTGCTGAGCCGCTGCTTTGCTATCCTCAGTGCCCACGATCCTGACGCCCTTGATTGGGCCACACTGGTGAATTTGGAAACCCTAGTCATTCTGATGGGAGGTCGCCATCTCGCCACGATCGTTGAGCAACTCATCCATCATGACAAGTCGTCTAATACTGCGATCGCGATTATTCAATGGGCCGGACGATCGGAGGAACGCATTTGGACAGGTGTGCTAGGGGATATTGTCCAAATCACCAAGGGCGAATCCCTCTCCCCCTGCGTCATGGTGCTTGGGGAAGTGGTGCGCCTCCGAGAATTTCTAGCAACTGAGAGAAAGCAGGATCCGCTTTCATCGACTGTCCCGCTGGTGCAAAATTTGAGGGCAGCCTTAAAACCCTATGCCGCCTCTATGCCTCAATCCACAGAGCCTCAATCTACGGATCCTTCTCCTTTGGAACAACGCCCCTTGGCCGATCGAACGGTTCTAGTTACCCGTTCCGCAGGCCAATCTAGTGAGTTTACCGACTTGCTGCAAGCCCAGGGCGCAACGGTGGTGGAAATGCCCACCTTGGAAATTACGCCGCCCTCCAGTTGGGACGCCCTCGATCGCGAGATTGCGCAGTTAAATACCTTTGACTGGCTCATCCTCACCTCCGCCAATGCGGTCAACTACTTCTGCGATCGCTTACTCGCACTGGGTCGAGATGCACGGGCGATCGGCCAGGTTAAAATTGCAGTTGTCGGAGAAAAAACCGCCGATTGCCTGCGATCACGGAGTCTAAACCCCGACTTTATTCCGCCCAACTTCGTTGCTGATTCTCTGATTGAAGCGTTTCCGGAACCCGTTGCAGGCTTCAAAATTCTCTTTCCCCGTGTGGAGTCGGGAGGCCGTGAGGTGCTGGTGAAGGAATTTACCGCCCAGGGAGCCACCGTCGTTGAAGTCCCTGCCTATCAGTCCGCCTGCCCCGCTGCGATCTCCCCTGAGGCTCTGCAAGCGTTACAATCCCGAGCCGTCGATGTGATTACGTTCACCAGTTCTAAAACCGTTCGCCATTTCTACCAACTCCTCGAAGCAGCGATCGACGGTTCTTCCCATGCCCTACTCGAACGGGTCTGTCTTGCCTCGATCGGCCCCCAAACCTCGAAAACTTGTCAAGATTTATTGGGACGGGTAGACGTTGAGGCCAGCGAGTATACCCTATTGGGATTAACCCAAGCGTTGCTGACTTGGCAGGTGACTGCGGAAAACCCTAGGAAGGTGTAAAAATAGTACTCTTGAACTATTTGATCAAAAATCTATGCTATTGTGAAAGTCACCATAAAATTTGCATCAATCCTCAGTCACTTCTAGTCAGCCAGGAGGGATGATCGGATGACCGTCGAACAAACTACCCAACTCCTACAACTCATCCTCAACTCCATTCTGATGGTGCTGGCCAGTGGCTGTATTTTAGGGGGCGCGATTTTGCGTCAACAGGGGCTGGAAAAAGCATTACAGATGACCAGTGCAGAACGATTTCAAGCCCTAAAATTCGCAGACAACTGCCCCGCTCTGCACCGCAAACTCCGATACCTACAACAGCAAGCTCGCCTCAACTATCGGGTACTGTTGCTGCTCAATTTTGCCTGTCTGCTGTTTGTCGCCAGCACCCTCAGCCTAATTCTGCGATCGCTGATTAACTGGGTCGGCTTGATCCATCTTTCTCTGTTTTTGTTTTCCCTGGGAACGAGCGCCTTTTTAGCTGGAGTCCTGCTGCTACTCTTCACCTTTTCCCAACCTTTGCGGGGCGATCGACGACTCCGCCGCGACCCTGGCCAACAATCCCGCTCCTTGCTTCCTTCCAGCCCACGATCGTCGCCCTACCCATCATCTCGTCGTCGCCTGCGGTTGCGCAACGCCCAGGGCCGATCGAGCCACCAAGTCACCCCTGTCGCAACACCCTCTAATTTAGCCAGACCTGCCTACAAACCACGCCTGCTTCCCCCTGCGTCTTCGCCATCTCATTAGTGCCATCCCATTAGCGCCATCCCATTCACTTTGCCCGCCATCGCAAATGTCCGCAACTAATCTCTGAGAGCGATGCCTGCGATCTGTGTCCGCGACCTCGACTCTGTCGCTTTGAATGATGGCTTTGATCGATTTAGTCTCACGGGGTATCGCCCTCAGTGCCAATTCTGTACATGAATCCTCTAAGAGGACACTTGCTATTAATCAGGTTTATTGAAACAATGCTGAAAAGTTTTATGTTCGGTATACCTGAGTGAAGACGATTCCTCCGTTTGACCTGTCGCAACAGTTTGAACTGATTGGCGAAGACCTGAACCAAGCCGTACTGAGGGTTTTGGCCTCTGGTCGTTACATTGGTGGCGCAGTGGTCGAAGACTTTGAACGCCAATTTGCGATCGCCGTGGGAACCCGTGACTGCGTGGCCTGTAACTCAGGAACCGACGCCCTCTATCTGGCGCTGCGGGCCTTAAAGATTGGCCCCGGTGATGAAGTGATTACGTCGCCCTTCACGTTTATTGCTACCGCGGAAACCATCAGTAATGTTGGTGCGAAACCCGTTTTCATCGACATTGATCCCGTCAGTTTTAACCTGGATGTCACAAAGATCGCTGCGGCCATTACGCCCAATACGAAAGCGATTATTCCAGTGCATCTGTTTGGTAACCCCGTTGATATGACTGCCGTCATAGCGATCGCTCAGCAACACAATTTAGCGGTCATCGAAGACTGTGCCCAGGCCACCAGTGCAGAGTGGAACGGTCAAGCCGTCGGCAGTATTGGCCACATCGGCTGTTTTAGTTTCTATCCCACGAAAAATTTGGGAACCTGTGGGGATGGCGGAGCCATCACAACCAACGATCCAGAGATTGCTAAAACCTTACGAGTATTGCGAGATCACGGTCGCACAAGCACCTATTACCACGAAGATTTGGGCGTTAATAGTCGGCTTGATGCCATTCAAGCTGCCATTCTGAGTGTCAAATTGCCTCATTTGAACCAGTGGAATCAACAGCGTCAAGCGATCGCCGATCGCTATGGTGAGTTGCTGAGTTCGATTTCGGCGATCGAATTGCCCCAGAATATTACCCAGGGAACCCATGTGTGGAACCAATACACCATTCGGGTCAAAGGATCCGATGGTAGTCAACGGGATCAACTGCGGCAAATGCTGCAATCTAAGGGGGTGAATTGTAATGTTTACTATCCCTTACCGTTACATTTACAACCTGTTTACCGATCACTCGGTTACCAAGCGGGGCAGTTGCCCTTGGCAGAACAGGCCGCCAACGAAGTCCTCTCTCTCCCCATGTTCCCAGAACTGACCCAAGAGCAGCAGGATCAAGTGATTTATGCGCTTAAAGATTGCTTCAGTTAACGTGAATTTGATGATGCGGGGGGCAGCGCGATCGTCGGGACTGCTGTGCAGCAGCGATCGAGAAACGTCTTCCCTCCTGGCAGGGGGCTTTCTACTCTCCCGACCCCACGGTGAATGCTCCCTTCCAAGGAAAGGGGATTTGTGGGGGCCGATTGTGTTGTTGAATACCACGTTCAGTTAAACTGCCATAACTCAGTGCAGTAGAACAGTGCAATAGAACTCAGTTGAACCGCGAGAACAGATGCAGCAAATTGGGATTGTTTGCTTGATCGACGATCGTTGGCTCCGGTGTAATGGAGGTCTGTTATCAATGAGAACCCTTTGGAATTACCCCTTCATTTCCCCATAATCTACGGAGATTAGTAAATAAGGGAAATCGATCGCAGAGGCATCCTGAGCCCTGAGATCAACGTTTTTTAGAATGCTTAAATCACTAATTTCATAGTTTGGGGTGGAATGGTATGCCCGCCATTGGGGAAATTCCCCTGTGGATTGCCGTCGTCCAGCGATAACATAGCGACCGCGCTGCAATTTAGGTCGATCGACCTCTGAACCCACTCCCCATTGATGGACGATCGAATCGGGTTCTGCCCCTTCAATGCACCAATCTAGAGAAAGGCTTAATCCATCCTTCTCATCCACGGGTACAAACAATTGGGTTGCCGGACTGCTATTCAGCCCATTGTTACAATAGCCCCAGGCACAGACTTTAATCAGCTGCGCCAGTTGGGCAGGGTGATAATGGATCGAAAGTGTTAGGGACTGCAAAGGGTAACTGGGCGGCAAATAAAGACGGTGAATTGTCAGTTGGGCTCCTAGGGTCAGAAATTTTGGATCGCCCATCGGCAAATTCTTTGCTAAGGCAAATGATTGTACGGTGGAAGGGGGGATCGGGTAAAATCCGATCGACCAAGCTGGATTTAAAAGTAGCCCCTGTGCAGACGAGGACTGTTTCCGCAGATCTCCAGACGGCACAAAGGAGACCTCCTCACAACCTTTGGGCTTGAGCGATTGCAACAGGTGTGAAAAAAGAAGGCTAGAAGAAAAGATCAGCCCTAACCCTAAAAAATTTCGTCTCCCCAACCCCGATCGCCCCTCCAGGGGACGTAACACCTGAGCCAGTTGGGATGATGATTTTTGGGGTAATAATTTTTGGGGTAATTGTTTTTTGGGTAATCGTTTTTGAGGTAATAATTTTTGGGGTACTGATTTAGATCGAAAATTCCTACCTTTCATCTCATTCAAACCTCCTCTCAAGAGCGACTGCCATCACCCATACACAAGCTAGTGGACTGTCAGTTTTCAATTTGTGGATAGAGGCGCTTCAGTCGAATCCGAGCATCGGCAGTAGTAAACTGCCAATCTACTGCCTTTTGCAATTGATTACGTTCAGTGTACCAAGCCTGGGTTTCTCGCTCTAACGTTTGGGGATCTGGAATGCGGCGATCTAAACATTGCCGGGTCATCGCAGAGAGTTCGTTTTCCGCAATATTCAACCAGCTACCATGCTTGGGCGTGAAGTGAATTTCTAGTCGTTCTGCAAGGCTGCGAGCAACCGCAGGAGGAAAGGCTTGATAGAGAGAAGCTATCTTATGAGTGTTTAACTGATCACAGACCAGGCTGACTTTCTCACAATCGGCATAGTCTTCGGTGAGTAATCGTTGAATTTCAACTGCCCAATCAACCGAGGTTCTGCGCTCAGTGACAACCGCTTTGCGCCACCCTGCTAGTGGTTCTGTGAACAAGAAAATGTTGGCAGTCCCATTGCGTTCATACTCATAATCGAAAGCTTCTGGATGCCCTGGTTTTGCGGGTAGGGGAACGCGAGTTTCTTTGACCAGTTGGATGGGTTGCTCATCCATGCAAATCACCGGCAAGTTGCGGTCATAAGGCCGGTGATAGACCTCTAACACATCTTCGAGATGAGCAACAAATTCAGCATTCTGTTCGGGCGGAATGACATACATCTGTCTCAGATGCGGCTTGAGTTCGTTTTTTTCAGCACTTGACGCACCGTTTCATGACTGATGCTCGGAATGATTGCTAACTCAACGGCTTTATCCGCAAGCAAGCGTAATGTCCATCGCGCATGGCCCGCAGGCGGTTCACTGCACCGCAATGCAATTAACTTGGCTTCTGCTTCCCCATCGCAAATGGCAGGTCGAGGGGCCATCTCACTCTGCTTCCGTTCCAAAGCAACTGCTAAGCCTTTTTCCACAAACCGCTGTCGCAGATTGGCAACAGTGTTGCGATGACAGTGAAACGTTTTCGCGGCTTGCTCATCGCTCCAAGCTTGTCCGTTGACATCAATGTTGAGCAAAAGGTTCGCATGTTTGATTTTGTAGGCTGGGGCTTTGCCTGTTGTGACTAAAGCTTGAAGTTGTTGTCGTTCTGCGTCAGTCAACCGAACAATGTACACTTTGCCCATACGATATTCCTACAAGAGTGGATTTCAGAACCAATCAGATCCTAAATCCATTCTCGCTCAAACTCACAAAATTAATCCTGACACTCCACTAGTCTCTCTCTATTTGATTTTTGGAAAATTAAGATAAAGCTTAATGCTTCTTCAAACTTCTTTTAACCAACTCCATTTGAGAGAATTCAACTATAGCGGATTGCGTAACGATAGGGAAGAGAGATAACGCTTGAAGCCTCTTCTATTGTGGGCTGTAGTATCAATTAGTCAAGTAAAAGGCGGTATCTTTTTGTACTTCTTGAATTCTCGATTGTTCCGAAGTTAAGTAATCCATTAAATCATGATGCAATCAATACAGACGATAAAATAAAGAGTTCTGGATAACACGATCGATTGATAGCAATTACCATAACCTGAGACCCGAGAGATCTAAGAGATTCCTCGATACAGCAGGATCCCAAGCAGATCCATCTCAGTATTGATCATCGGAAACGTGTGCTAAAAATGACAGGTAAATCATCAACAATAGCAGTCACTCAAGGGGGACTTAAAGCGAAGAAGACTAAGTTAAGGGGATGGAGTTAAGGAGATAAGTTAAGAAGATAAGTTCAAAAGACTAAGTTAAGAAGATAAATTGAAAAGATGAAGTTAGAAAACAACTGAATCTCATTGTCGAGGGCTTGACCCAAGTCAATCGGGTGTTTTTTCAACTGTGGTACAAGTGATTCAATAGGTTACTGAAGCGGAGGAATCGTTAGTATTGTTAGGGTGATTAGTGGTTGCAGTATTTATGCCAATGGAAGGGGAGATCGTGCAGTAGAAGGTGGAAGAAGCGCGATCGGGCACTAAATTTTTGTCGATCGATGACAAGATCGATGAAGTAGCAACAAAATAGAGAATGGAAGAAAGCTGAATATTCACACAGTGAACGACCCCGCCGCAAGCAGACGGGGTATCAGAATTGAACACTCGCGATCGACGAGATATTCGACCTCGATAAGACGGAAAAATCAGCCAAATTTTCTCAAAGTCCCCCTTAATAAGGGGGATTTAGGGGGATCGGACACTCGGAATCGACGATTAGCCTTCTAGCATAATCTCCCTCGCTGCCACGCGCACGACGGTGGGTTCTCCCCGTTTGCGGACGGTTTGACTCCATTCGTGGGCACTGATGAAGTTGAGAACGTGCAGAATGCCAATGGCAGCCTCAACAGCGTCATTGTCACCGCTGAGTTGAAGTTTGATTTTCTTGGTATAGCGTGTCATTGGGTTTCCTCAAAACGTGAAGTAAATGGACGAGGAAAACCCAAAAAGCTAGCCGCCCCG
>NZ_JBLZFX010000093.1:0-25180 GCF_050753345.1 Alkalinema pantanalense CENA528
TCTCAATGCCATGGTCAAGCAGGGAACCTTCTGGAACCCTGCGGCCATAGCTAATCCAGGGCAAGTTCTGCCCCAACCTACTTGACTTTCAAGATAATCGCTAGCCCCCCTTAATAAGGGGGGAATGCAGCTAAATGCTTTCAAAGTCCCCCTTTTGAAGGGGGATTTAGGGGGATCGATCGGCTGGCAAGAAGAACGAAAACCGTCTAATCGATCGAAATAGGCTTTAGGGATATAGCCATAGTTCATTCAGTACAAGTTGATTCATCCATGCTAGAGATCCGATCCCCCCTAGCCCCCGCGCTACGCGCCGCTGACGCTAGAAATAAGGGGGAATTCAGTCAAATCCTGTCAAAGTCCCCCTTAATAAGGGGGATTTAGGGGGATCATTACGTGTTGCAATGACAATTTGATTTGATATCAGGCATCTTCCACCGTCGTCTATCCCCTGGTTTTCTCTAAATTTTATGTTGCCATTGATTTCTGTCATCATCCCCACCTATGGGCGCGAAGAACCGCTGGTGGTTTCAATTCAAGATGTTTTGAAACAGGACTATCCCAACTTTGAAATTCTGGTGGTCGATCAAACGCCCAGCCATCAGCCCGAGGTACAGGCGTTTTTAGAAGAGATGGCGGCGGCGGGAAAAATCCGCTGGTTCCGGCTGGACTGGGCCAGTTTGCCGGGGGCGCGCAACTACGCGGTGCGGCAGGCGAAGGGCGATGTCATGCTGTTTTTGGATGATGATGTGGAGTTGCCAGCGGGCTTTTTGGCCGCCCATGCGCGCAATTACGATCGCCCGGAGGTGGGGGCGGTGGCGGGCCGGGTGCTCGATCGCATGAAGTTGGCGGATCACGCAGCGGGCTTGGTAGTGGAAGATTTGCCACCGGAAGCGATGGATCCAGGAATCGCTTGGTACCACATCAACCTGGTGCATACGGTGAAGCCGCAGCGGGTTCTGAGTGCGCGGGGCTGCAATATGTCCTACCGTCGAGAAATTTTTTATCAGCATCAAATTTGGTTCGACGAGCGGTTTCGGGGCAGTGCGGTGCGGGAGGAATCGGATTTTTGCTTGAGAATTCGCAAAACAGGTTTGCAAATTTGGTATGACCCCACAGCGCAGTTGGTGCATTTGGGAGAAGAAACCGGCGGCTGTCACGACATCAGCACCCGATCGATGCAGTACCAAATCACCTTCTATCACAATCACTTTTTGATGGGGTTGAAGAATCTGACGGCGGGGCAAGCCTTGCGATTTTTTAGCAAATTGTTTGACTGCCACGTCCTCGGCCATCCCCCTTGTTACAAGAGCAAATCGCCGATCAAAATTCTGACGCGCGGATGCTTTTTTAGCTTGGCATTTCTGGCAACGTTGAAAACGTTAGTTCAGTCTTTTTGGGATGACGGTCAAGTGTACACACGAAAAACTCGTGCGCTGAACGGCTAAATCGAGACTCCTTCGGGATCAATCAATCAGCAAGTCAGTGAGGCTAAGGGCAATGCGAATTTTGGTAGTCAGTCATTCCTATATCGTCGATTTGAACTGTGAAAAGTTACGATCGTTGGCGAAGTTAGACCCGGCGATCGAAGTGACGATCGTGGTGCCGAAGCGGTGGCGTCCCGGCGGGGTGATGAAAAATGTGGTGGTGGCGCGGGCTTGGCAAGATGGCAATTTCCGCGTTGTGCCTGTTTTGAACTTTAGCCAAAATAACCAAGGTTTGCTTTGTTTTGGGCCGGAATTAATCCAGCTATTACGCCAGTTTCGCCCAGATGTGATTCAGGTGGAACAGGGGGTGAAATCCCTCGCCTATGCCCAGTTGATTTTGCTCGATCGCCTGCTGAATTTGCGGGCTAAACGGTTGTTTTTTACCTGGTGGAATCTGCCCTATCAGTTAAAGTTTCCGGTTTCGCTGATTGAAAAATTCAATCTCGCGAACACTGATGGCATTGTTGTTGGTAATCAGGCAGGTTACGAAATTTTCAAACAAAAGGGCTACGATCGGGCAATGCAAGTCATGCCGCAGTTAGGCATTGACGATCGCATTTTCCAACCGCAACGCCAACCGGAATTACGATCGCAATTGGGCATTGCTCCCACGGATTTTGTGATTGGCTTCGTGGGACGGTTTGTACCAGAAAAAGGACTAATGACCTTGCTCCAGGCTGCCGCTGGATTAGGACAACGGCCTTGGAAATTGCTGCTGTTGGGACGTGGCCCTTTGCAGGAGGAACTGTTAGCCACGGCAACGGAATTGGGCATCCGCGATCGCTTAATTCTGGTGGAAAGCGTGCCCCATGCGGAGGTCTATCGCTATATCAACAGCATGGACACGTTGGTGTTGCCGTCGGAAACGACCTATCAATTCAAAACCCTGACGGCGATGGGTTGGCAGGAGCAGTTTGGCCATGTGCTGATTGAGGCGATGGGCTGCCAAGTTCCGGTGATTGGTTCCGATTCCGGTGAAATTCCCAATGTGATTGCCGATGCGGGTTTGGTGTTTCCGGAAGGCGATCGGGATGCCCTGCGCGATCGCTTAATGCAACTGATCGATCGTCCGGAATTTGCCCAGGAAATGGGACAACGCGGTTATCAACGGGCCATAGTGAAATATACCAATCAGGCGTTGGCAAAGGAATTGCTCGCGTTTTATCAAACGGTTGTGCGATCGTAAGCTATTCAGCACAGATCCTCCCTAGTCACCTTACCCTGCGGAAAGCAAAGCTACAAAAAGGGGGGATTCAGGCAAATTCTTTCAAATCCCCCCTTTTGAAGGGGGATCGTTATGTGGCGCAATTACAAATTGATTTGATATTACGCCAATTAATGAGCAGTAATTTACTATCTGTAATTTACTACTGCAACAACTCCCGCACATCAGTCACCTTGCCCGTAATCGCCGCTGCTGCCACCATCGCCGGACTCATCAACAGCGTCCGACCGGAAGCCGAACCTTGCCGTCCTTTGAAGTTGCGGTTGGAAGAAGACGCACTGATTTGCCGTCCCTCCAGTCGATCGGGGTTCATCGCCAAACACATGGAACAACCCGGTTCCCGCCACTCAAATCCCGCTGCCGCAAACACGCGATCGAGTCCTTCTGCTTCCGCTTCCTGCTTGACCCGTTCTGAACCCGGCACCACAAAGGCTTTCACCCCTGGTGCAACTTGCTGACCTTGGGCAATTTTGGCGGCTTCCCGGAGGTCGGAAATGCGACCATTGGTGCAACTGCCGATAAAGCAAACGTCGATCTTCGTTCCAGCTAACGGCTTGCCCGGTTGCAAATCCATATAACTGTAGGCTTCCTGGGCTAACGCTTGCTCATCTTGGGGCATTTCCTCAGGGGTGGGAACGGATTCATCAACCCCGATCCCTTGGCTAGGCGTAATACCCCAGGTAACAGTGGGCGCAATCTCTGCCGCATTGAAAACGACAACATCATCGTAAACTGCATCGGCATCGCTGCGCAGACTATTCCACCAAGCTACCGCCTGATCCCAGGCTTCACCCTTGGGCGCAAAGTCCCGATCTTTGAGGTAATCGTAGGTAATTGGATCGGGGTTGACATAACCACAGCGCGCACCGCCCTCGATCGCCATGTTGCACACCGTCATGCGCTCTTCCATGGACATCGCTTCAAAGGTACTACCTGCAAATTCGTAGGCATAGCCCACGCCACCCTTGACGCCCAGTTTGCGAATGATGTGCAGAACCACATCCTTCGCATAGACGCCGGGTTGTAGTGGCCCGTTGACTTCCACTTTGCGCACCTTGAGTTTGGCCAAGGCCAAGGTTTGTGAGGCCAACACATCCCGCACTTGACTGGTGCCAATGCCAAAGGCGATCGCGCCAAAGGCTCCGTGGGTGGAGGTGTGGCTATCCCCACAGGCGATCGTCATGCCGGGTTGGGTCAAGCCCTGTTCCGGCGCGATGATATGAACAATACCTTGGTTACCGGATCCTGTGTTGTAAAAGCGAATGTGATTGGCACTGGTATTTTTTTCCAATTCCTGCAGCATCGCCTCGGCCATGGGATCGGCAAAGGGGCGCGCTTGGTTGTCCGTGGGAATAATGTGGTCAACGGTGGCCACGGTGCGATCGGGAAACATGACCTGCAAATTCCGTTCCCGCAGCATGGCAAACGCCTGGGGACTGGTCACCTCATGGATCAGGTGCAGCCCAATAAATAGCTGGGTTTGGCCGGAGGGAAGGGTGCCGACGGTGTGGAGATCCCAAACTTTATCGAACAGCGTTCTCTGACTCATGGTGACTTTCCGAAAAACGGTAATAGCGGATACTACAAAGACCAATTTTATCGAAAAGCTGGGCCGATCGCAGGACTCATCCACCAGTTACTCGTGGGAGTGGGTTAGCTGAGCGCCTTGGGTCCTGTTGGAAAAATCGCTGAGAACAATGAAATACCCAGATAATGAAAGAGTGTAGTGGGCGTGTGGGGCAGATCGCCTGTCCGAGTCTGTGTTCTCGCCTGGCTCTCTCCTGAGCAGAATCCGTGTTGCCTATGATGCATAGGTCAGAGAATCCTGTGATTATAGGTCGTAACGGGTGTTCAGGATGGGGAACAGAAGCTGAATTAAATCAAGAAGTTTCCCATAAATCAACGATCGATGCAGTCCTTGTGAATTTCGCAATCCTCCTTTAAGTACCATGTTTGAGATTCCAGGTATCGAGGTTATTGAACAGATTGATGCAAGCCCAAATTCCCTAATTTATCGGGGGCGTTGTGACAAGACTGATCAATCGGTCATTCTGAAGGTTTTGAACCAGCAGTATCCCAATCCCCAGGCATTGGCAAATTATCGCCGTGAATATGGGATTTTGAGCCAAGTTCAGGTGCAATCTGTCATTCAAGCCTATGATTTTCAGACCTATCAAAATACCTGCTTTCTCATCTTGGAAGACTTTGGGGGTCGATCGCTGAATCTGTTGCAGGCGCAGCAGCCATTTCCCATCCAAATTGTCCTCAAGCTAGCCGTTGGCATAGCCCAAGCTCTGGATCAAATTCATCAAAACCACATCATTCACAAAGACATCAATCCCAGCAATATTGTTTGGAATGAGACGACGGATGAATTGAAGCTGATTGACTTTGGTATTTCTGTTGTCCAGTCGCGATCGCAACCTGCTTTTCCACAACCCAATGGATTGGAAGGCACTTTGGCATACATTGCGCCGGAACAAACCGGACGAACAAATCGCGAAATTGATTACCGTACAGACTTTTACAGTCTGGGCATCACGTTGTATGAATTGCTGACCCAGCAGTTGCCGTTTAGCACGATCGATCCCCTCGAGCTCATCCACTGCCATTTGGCCCAGCAGCCCCGCCCACCCCACGAATTAAACCCTGAAATTCCTCAGAATGTATCGGCGATCGTGTTGAAACTCTTGGCGAAAATGCCGGAAGATCGCTACCAAAGTGCCTACGGATTGCAAGCTGATTTGGAACATTGCCTCGTGCAGTGGCAGCAGGGGCGGAATATGCCCTTTCGGCTAGGTCAAGTCGATCGCTCCGATCGCTTCCAGGTTTCGTCCAAACTGTATGGACGGGAGGAGGCGGTGGATCAGTTATTAAAAACCTTTACGCGAACCCAGACAGGGCCAGCGGAGTTAGTTTTAATCTCAGGTTATGCGGGCGTTGGCAAATCAAGATTGGTTCAGGAGGTTGCTAGAACGATCGCTCAAAAGCAAGGCCGATTAGTTTCTGGCAAATTTGATCAATTACAACGATCGACGCCCTATAGTGCGATCGTGGAAGCGCTGCGATCGCTGATTAAACAATTACTGAGTTCCGATGAAATTACCCTACAAACCTGGAGAACGAAAATTCTTGAGGCTGTAGGGAGTAATGGTCAAGTGATTATTCAAGCCATTCCTGAAGTGGAATGGTTAATTGGGCCTCAACCTGAGATTCCCCCCTTACCGTCCCAAGAAGCACAAAATCGATTTAATCGTGTTTTTCAGGAATTTTTGCGGGTCTTTTGTCACGCCCAGCATCCGTTAGTTTTGTTTCTCGATGACTTGCACTGGGCCGATGGTGCAACCTTGCAATGGTTGGAATTGATTTTATTGGACAGTGTTTTAGAAGGCTTAATGATTGTGGGAGCCTACCGCGATCGTGAGGTGGATGCGGTGCAACCCCTGAGCCAAACATTGACCAAACTCCACCAGCGAGGCGTCAGCATCAACACGATCGAACTTTTGCCGTTATCCTTGGCATCCGTTCAGCAAATGCTGGTGGATACGCTGTATTGTGAATCTTTCCAAACCGCATCCCTGGCAGAACTGCTGCTGTTTAAAACCCAAGGCAATCCTTTTTTTATTAGGGAGTTTCTGAGAACGCTCTATGCAGAACAATTCATTTATTTTGATTATCAGAAACGAGTATGGCAATGGGATATTGAACAGATCCAGAGTCAGCAGATCACTAATAATGTTGTCGATTTATTGATTGATAACATCCAAAAACTTCCCCAGCCAACCCAACATTTGCTTCAGGTTGCAGCCTGTTTAGGCAATTGTTTTGAGCTTGCAACCCTGGCCCTTCTAGAACAGGAATCGGTGCAAACGATCGCCAGAGTACTCTGGGCTGCCTTACTACCAGGGTTTCTTCTGCCGGACTACTGTGAGGGAGGGGAGGGCAGTGTTCTCGCGGGGGTGCCGCTCCAGTACCGTTTTGCCCACGATCGAATTCAACAGGCAATTGATGCCTTGATTCCCACGGAGACTAAGCAAAAACTCCATTGGCAGATCGGGCAAGCACTGTTAATCCACAGCACCATTCCAGCACAGGAAGATCGCCTTTTCAATCTGGTGAATCACTTAAATCAAGGGGTGAGTCTAATTCACGATCGGGCAGCGAGGCAGGAGTTAGCCGAATTGAATCTCAGGGCGGGTCACAAAGCGAGGGATGCCAATGCTTACGACATTGCCCTTAACTATTTTATAGCTGGCTTGGAATGCTTAGAACAACAGCCGTGGCAACATCAATATCAACTGGTTTTGCAACTGTCAGAAGCGGCGGCGGGGGCAGCTTTATTAGCAGGTCAATTTGTAGCCATGGAGAGGTATTTAGAGGCGATTTTTGAGCATGCAGCTTCGCTTCTCGATCAAATGAATGCCCATGAAATCCGTATCCAATACTATGTGACTCGGCAGGAAACGGAACAGGCTGTGCTCTATGGCATTCAACGGTTTCAGCAATTGGGATTGAAGATTAAACCTCAGATTTCTATGGCGACTCTACTTCCGGATCTTTTGCGGCTCCAGCAAGTTTTAAAGCGATCGTTGCCTCGGATTTCTGAATTGTCGGTGATGACTGACCCAAGGGCACTGGCAATTACCCAAATTATGGATAGTTTGGGCGGGTCGCTGTATGTATCCAGTCAGAGTTTGCTGCTGTGGAACACCATACAGGGAATCAAACTTTCCTTGCAATATGGGGCTGCCCCATCTTCTCCGTTGCAATATGGCGCATTTGGGTTATTGCTGTGCAATATTCTGGGGAATGTGGAGTTGGGCTATCAAATGACCCAGCAGGCGATCGTTCTGGCCCAAAAACTTGACCACCGCCGCACTGAAGTTCGATTAGGGATGATTTTCCAAAGCTTTATTCGGCATTGGAAAGAACCTGCTTGGTTGACGTTAGAGGCGTTGATGGCGCTGCACCAGCGGGCGATCGAAGTGGGTGATTTTGAATATGCTGCGGCCTGTTTATTCTTTCGAGTGAGCTACGGGTTTTGGACTGGACAAGCGCTAGATGAGCTTCTGCAAGAATGTGAACGCTTTTACCCAGTCCTGCAAAGCCTGCATCAACCCCGAACATTGATGGTGTTTCAGTTGGTTTGGCAAACCTTGCTTAATTTACAACGCCCTGCTCCGGAGCAAGCGGTGCAGTTGATGGGGGCTCATTATGATGAAACTCAGGCTGATGCTCGGGTCTTTGCCGATCCTTCTTCCCAATTTAACTTCCATTATCAAAAGTTATTTTTAGCTTACTTATTTGGGGACTATGGGCTTGCACAACAGCACATCAAACATCTTAGTCGTTTGAAACAAGGTGCCCTCGGTCGCTTGATGCGATCGAGTCGGTATTTCTTTGAGGCTTTAACTTATTTAGCCCAGTGGTCAGATATCAGCGTTCCCAAACGTCCAATCTGGATGAAGCGAATTCGATCGGCCCAGAACCAACTCAAACAGCGGGCGCAGTACGTTGCCTCGGACTATCAGCATAAAGTGTGGCTGATTGAAGCAGAGTGCTATCGGATTCAGCATCAACCGTTGCAGGCAATGCGATATTACGATCGCGCGATCGACGAGGCACGTAAACATGGTTTTCTTCCTGAAGCGGCAATCGCCTGTGAGCTGGCGAGTCGGTTTTATCTAGTGCGAGATCAGGTCAAGATTGCTCAGTGGTATTTTCAGGAAGCTTGCTATCTGTTTAACCGCTGGGGCGCAACGGCTAAGGTGGCACAGTTGGAAATGCAATATCCGCAGTTATTAAGCGCAATTATTAGGCAACAAAAAGATTATCGCAGTGATTATTCTAAAATTTCTTTGAATTCAACACAGGAGAATGTGAATCGTTACTCTTCACAATTAGATTTGGTGACAGTGATGCGGGCATCACAAGCACTCTCCCAGGAAATTGTGCTCGATCGATTGCTGGAAAAGTTTATGGCTAGCATTTTGGAAAACACTGGAGCAGATCGCGGAGTGTTACTACTAGAATCTCAAGAGGGTTGGTATACTGCAACAACGCGATCGCTTGATTTGAGCAGTCAGAATCAG
Source organism: Alkalinema pantanalense CENA528 (assembly GCF_050753345.1). Classification (NCBI taxonomy): domain Bacteria; kingdom Bacillati; phylum Cyanobacteriota; class Cyanophyceae; order Leptolyngbyales; family Leptolyngbyaceae; genus Alkalinema; species Alkalinema pantanalense. The sequence continues at coordinate 8,802 of NZ_JBLZFX010000093.1, forward strand.
CCTAGTCAGAATCAGATGGAAATCCAAAATCTTGAAACCCAAAATCAAGGGGGGATATCCAATCAAATTGCGCTTTCGATCGTTAACTACGTAGCCCACACCCAAGAAACGATCGTGCTAGATGATGCCACAAACGACCACAGTCAATTTAGCCAAGATCCCTATATTCAGACTGCACAACCCAAGTCAGTTTTGGCGACGCCTTTAGTGCACCAAGGGCATTTTTTAGGCGTGGTTTATTTGGAAAATACCCTCTCCATTGCAACCTTTACCGTCGATCGATCGGAAATAGTCAAAGTGCTCTGCGCCCAGGCTGCGATTTCGATCGAAAATGCTCGATTATACGCAGTGCAGAAAGAACAGGCCGAAATTCTGGAGCAAAAGGTCATGGAACGCACGGCAGCGCTGGCGGCAGCCAATGACGAACTCCAACGATTAGCCACGTTAGATGGTTTAACGCAAGTGGCCAACCGTCGTGCATTTGATCACTATCTTCTGCGGGAATGGCAACGCCTCCTGCGGAATCAGCATTCTCTGGGGCTGATTCTCTGTGATGTCGATTATTTCAAACGCTACAACGATCACTACGGTCATCAAGGAGGAGATGGTTGTTTGCAAACGGTGGCCCAGACGATTCAATCCTCGGTTAAGCGATCGACGGATTTAGTTGCCCGCTACGGTGGAGAAGAGTTTGCGATCGTGTTACCCAATACCACGATCGAAGGGGCGTTTCAGATTGCTGAAACCATTCGTCTTAACATTGCCTACCTAAAACTTCCCCACGCCCAATCAGAGGTCAGTGAGTTCGTTAGTTTGAGTTTAGGAGTCACGGCAATTGTGCCGACACCAGATCTGACGCCGGAACTGTTAATTCAACAGGCAGACGAAGCATTGTACGCAGCAAAACAGCAAGGACGCAATCGTGCGATCATCTATGCATCCCAGCCATGAGCCAGTTACAGCCATGAGCTAGATTTTTAGATTGATGACGGTTGCTCGTTATCGTTCATTGATCACCGTTAATTTGTTCCAATGGGAACTTGACTAACCGTATTACTTGTAGGAATCACAAAGTCTTGATTGAGTCGAATTTCCAATACTTGACCGGGTTGGATGGTCGTGGCTTTAGGTGCTGTGGCGTAGGTAATGGCCGCTCCAGCCGCCGCTCCGCCAATGAAGTTTCCCCCAGATAGCCCCCCGACAATAATTCCCGCCAGTGCACCAATCCCCGAGTTTTGCAGCAAATTCTTTTCGGAGGGTTGACGCACACCGCCGAAGGAATTGGACTCCGCAGAAAGGGGATAATTTTGCCCCTGAATGGATAGCGTTTGTGCCACAAACCGACTGCCAGCGGAGCTAGATTCAAATCGCCCTAGGACTAAACTGCCTTCTGGGGCGATCGCTCTGCCTGTGCGATCGAGGATGGGGCTTTGCAACACCAAAATTTCCTGCCGTGCTTCATTTTTTTGCAGAGTCAGATTGCTAATACCCGTGTAGCGAACCGTCAAGGCGGTACCCATTGGTAACACCAAGCCATTGGTGCTGGAATTCACGATCGCCTGGGGCGCTACCATAGCAGCCGCTGGAGACATGGCCACTTGTGAATTGCCTTGGATAGAGCCTTGGGTTGTACTGGGCAAGGGCTGACCAAATTCGATGTTAGAAGGTGCGATCGGCGTCTGGGGAATGGCCGTTATGGGTTGCATCATGGGTTGCATCATAACGGGTTGGGCAATGGGCTGAGGGGATGCAATGACTGGCTGAGATGGTGTAATTGGGGGCACAGTCTCATTCGCGATCGGTAGGGGGTCGGGCTTGGGAATGTGAGCGGGCCACTGTCCCGGTACAGGTTTAACTTTTGGCGTCATGGGCGCAGGGACAGCAATCGTTTGGGGACGGGACTGAACCGGGGGATTGCTGCTGGGGAGAGCCGAAGGTTGCACGATCGTCGTTGGCAATGGCGGGACAGAAACCGTGGGGACAATGGGTGCGCTTTGGGTAGCCTCTGCGGGCGGCAACGTATCTGGAATATTCGATGCAAGGGGTGTGGGCGGGGCGGGCGGCGTATTAAGGGCTGTGGGGGCAGCAGTGGGATTGGAGGACAATAACTGCGTTAAGGTGGTCGGTGTGACCGTTGAAGCGGGTGCTTGGGTGGGTTCCAAACGGGGGGGCGGGGGCGTGGTTGTGGCGGGAGCCTCCGGCAAAGGCGCTGGGGCAGAAACTACCGCTGGGGCAGAAACTACCGCGATCGACCCTGGTTTTTGGGCTGGCGGAACGGGAATGGGAATGGATTGGGAAATGGATGCATTGATGTCTATGGGCTCGGTGGGTTGAGAACCGATCGCGGCCAAAGTGGGTTTAGCTGTCACGGTTGGAGATGGCTGAGCGATGGGCTTAGTGACCGGTTGGGTAATGGTTTGGGCAATGGGTTGAGAAATAGGCTTAACGATAGGCTTAGAAATAGGCTGAGCGATCGGTTCGATGACGGGTTGAACCGGGGTTGCGGATAAAGTGGATTGTGATTGAGGGGGTAATGTGGGAGAGGATACTACAGTCGTTGTAACTGCTTCTTTAGCAACTGGAGCAGTTTTAGTCGAGTGATTAGCCGTTGGCGCGTTAGACGCTGGCTTGGATGCAGGTACTGTGACGATCGCCTTTGGCAAATCCGTTCGGGGGGCAGCCATCGATGAAGCGGTAGACTCTGACGAATCGCCCGTTGCAGGCGTAGCGGATTCACTGGGACGAACGATCGCAGCCATGCCAGGGGGATAATCCGCTGGATTAGGAGGTGTCACGACTTCATTGCTACGGTTAAAGCGATCGAAATTTCCAGATCCCTGAGACCCTGCCACGGGGGGAGCTACAAAAGACAGCCGATCGGGCGAGGTTTGGGGGCTTGCAGCGGAAGGTTTGACTCCAGATGACTGGGCCAAAAGTGGCTGAATTCGCCAGCGATCGCTCAAACTACGATCGCCATCCCCCAGACGTTCGATCGCAACTTGTCCGCGAGCAAATACCGCATCCGGAGCCATTTCTAAAATGACTCGGGTCAAATTGGGTTGCAGTTGATTTACGCTAATCTGCCGAATCGCACCCTGGGTAAAGGTTTGTTGCGCAGGGGCTGTACCGATTTGCGTGTCGGGTAGATCCACAATAATCCGTGCCGGTTGTGCCATTAAAAAGTGGCGCGGCTGGATGCCATCGGTGATGACGAATTCGAGCTGGTTGGTGGTTGGGTCGTATTTCCAACCGTCCAAAGGCGTCGCGATCGCGGGTGTAGTGGCGATCGCCCCGAGGGCCAGCCCAAGCACGACCCCGACTCCAAGCCGAGGCATTGTCCAGACTGGGGAATCTTGAACGGTTGCTGTTAATTGAGATGCGGTTGTTAATCCAGCTAGGACTGTGGCGTTTTCCATATGCATCACCCAAAATTTCTCAAGCCCGATCGCAAGTCAACTCAGCGAGTCAACCTAAAGTCACCCTGGCAATCCATTGGACTGCTACAGGATACTCGCAAGTCTAAAAATTGCACGAATTTTTGTCCTGAGGTACTGGGGAATTTGGGTGCTGGGAGATTTAGACCGTCGATGGGGTGAGATAGGGAGCAAGATATTCCTGGGTTAGTGCAAAACTCGACGCCAGCAACACATGGTCGTGGTCAATCATGCCCAATACCCGATCGGGATTCTCAGGATCCAGGACAGGTAACTGTCGTAGTCCCCGCGCGGCCATGCGATCGAGGGCTTCGCTGACGGTTTCATCGGGCAAGGCGGAGAGAATTTTGGCGGTACAGATCGTGGCGATCGCTTGTTTCGCTAAGGCTTCGATGTCCTCAGGGCTACTGCTATGGCGCGTCAGAGCACGATTGATATCTTGCAAGGTCAAGATGCCCAACAGGGTTGAACCCTCCATGACCAAAGCGCTGTGGGATTGGTGTCGGGTTAGCACCAGTCCTGCTTCGGGAATCGGCAGAGAAGAGGGCAAACTTAAAAAGTTCGTCTGCATTAGATCTGCCACCCGTAAGCGTTGTAATAACAGTGTTTGTTGGTCAGGGGTGACGGGTTCTGCAATCACTTCTGCAATAATTTCCGTTGGCGGCGCAGAGGTGCTATCCGTTTCCTTCGTCTCCTGTTTGGTTTTCTTCTCCTGCTTCGCCTTAAAGCGATCCATCAGCCACACACTGAGACCCACCGCTGCCATCAACGGTAAAACGATGCGATAGTCACGGGTCAGTTCAAACAGCAACAAAATGGCGGTCAGGGGCGCTCTGGCGCTGGTGGCCAGTACCGCTGCCATCCCCACCATGGCGTAGGCGGGGGGCGCTGCAATGCTATCGGCAAACATGGGTAACAGCTTGGGCAAGGCTTGGCCATAGGCAGTGCCTAGGGTTGCGCCCAGAAACATCGCCGGGGCAAAGACGCCGCCCACCAAACCACTTCCCAAGCACAGCGCCGTTAACACCAGTTTGCTGACCAGCAAAACCAGCAAAAGCCCGATCGAAAATTGCACATCCCGCAGCATGGCTTCGATCGTCTCGTAGCCAATCCCCAAGACCTGGGGAAGTTTCAACGCAACCAAACCGACACAGGCGGCTCCCAAAATCGGTTGAATTGCCCGAGGAATTTTCGCGAGAGCTTGCAGCTGTTCCACTTTACCCTGGAAGGCCCGCTGGGAGAAGCGATTCAATTGGGTATAGGCGATCGCGACTAGGCTGGCGCAGAGGCCCAGTCCAATGTACAGCGGCAGTTCCAAGGGACTGCGGACTTCGTAGGAAGGTAAATCGAAGGCGGGTTGGGAACCGAGGCCAATCTGGGCAATCAGGGAGGAAACGACGGCGGAGAGTAGCACCACGCTGGCGGCAGAGGTGGCGAAGGTGGTGCCCAATACCACTTCCAAGGCGAAAAAGACCCCCGCGATCGGCGCATTGAATCCTGCGGCCAGTCCCGCTGCCGCCCCGGCCCCTAGCAATAACCGTTGCCGTTCCTGGGAAACTTGCAGGGCCTGTCCTAACAAAACGCCTAAGTTAGCCCCAATTTCCACACTGGGGCCTTCTGGGCCGAGGGATGCCCCCGATCCGAGGGAGGTTGCCGCCGCCACCATTTTGGTCACTGGGCGCACGGGGGATATTTCCTGACTGCTTTGTACCGAGCTAATCAGGGCTGACACGCTGGGGCCGAAATCTTTCCAGCGCCACCGCATACCGCCAATGATCAGCCCCCCGATCGCAGGCATGATGGCCAACGTCCAGGATCCCCAACTGCCAATTTTGCCCATGACATCGGCAAATAACAGGTGATGGATCAGGTCAATCAGGTAGCGGAAAGTAACCACACCCATTCCGGCTCCGGTTCCCACAACGACGGCCAAGATCAGCACGATCGTTTCGGGGGAGGGTTGGATTTGGTTGACCATCACCGAGAGACGGGGGGATGGTTGAGTGGATGGGATCTGGGCTGGTGCGGGCTCGATCGTCATTGGGTGCACAGGGATGGACAGACAGACTGGACAGATAATAGACAAATTATGTTTTATCTCTCAGTCTTCATTGTTCACTATGTTTCTGGCGTTAAACCATCAACTTTTCCGAGGGGGGATGGAGGGACCTCGGGGCAGCACTAGATTGGTGAAGGGGCAGCCGATCGCTCAGGGTTGAGAATAGGGGCAGCACAATGGGACAGTAGGAGAAGTTGTTGCGAGGGAGGATAAGGGTATGGGCGCGATCGTGCGGGCTAATCAGGTGCTGGAATTTTGGTTTGGGGCGGGGTGGCGAGAGGCGGTGGATTTGCAGCCCCGATCGGAGTGGTTCCAAAAGGATCCAAATTTTGACCATGCCATTCGGGAGCGATTTTTGGATCTTTATGAGAAAGCGATCGCCCATCAACTGGATGACTGGATGGAGCAACCGGAGTCTTGTTTGGCGTTGGTGATTTTACTCGATCAGTTTTCTCGTAATATGTTTCGTGGTCAAGCTCAGGCATTTGCAGCGGATAACCTAGCGTTGTTTGTGGCAAGTCACGCGATCGATTTAGGTTTTGATGCAGCATTGCCGCCCGTGTTACGACAGTTTTTCTTTTTTCCGTTTGAACACAGCGAAAATTTAGCCCATCAGAATTTTGCAGTTGCTCAATTCCAGCAATTTGTTGGAGATTCTGCTTTGGAGAATACCTACGATTACGCCCTGCGACACCGTGCGGTGATTGAACAGTTTGGTCGGTTTCCCCACCGTAATGAAATTCTGGGACGGGAAAGTACGGCGGAGGAAATTGCGTTTCTCCAACAACCTGGCTCCTCGTTTTGAGATTGCATGGCTTCTAGCTGTTCTATGGAACATTCCGTAATCCGCGCGATCGTCTCTAGGGCTAAGCCTTCAAGGTTTTCGGCAAACTGAGCAAATTTCAAGGTCAATAAACCATGATGAGACTGACAAGTGCATTAATTGGTGTTGCTTACCTAATGCTTGCCTGTTCCTTACCAAGTCAATTTGCGGCTCGGGCGGTTCCAGAAGTGCCATCTCCATCAAGTATGGATGAGACTGTAACCAAGGTTGAGATAAAACCAGATGATGAAGTGATTGCACTGAGATTGCAATTAGCAATGAGAGGCTACCGCAATCAAAAGGTAATGCAAAGAGTAGCTCAGGAACGAGCTAAGTTTCCTGCCTTGGCTAAATCATGTCAGAATGATTTTGCCTTTCTTGAGGGTAGCTTTGGTGAACCTTTTCCCATCAATAATACTGAATATCTGATTCCGTTTTACTGTGCATCTTACAGAGGTGGCCGAGTTTTTCAGCTATTACGCTTCCTAGAGACTGAGGGCTTGTTGGAACAACCGATTACAATCATGGCATTTCCAGAAATCGCTGTACCTGACTTCAAGGTTTCCCATCCATCAGACGTGCCACATTCTGTTAATACGTTATTTGGACGGCCCAGCTATCAAGCAGATACACGCAAGTTAACTATTGAAGTAATTTGTGACCCTACAGGAGGACATCCTAGTAGTGAATCGATCTATCGCTATGAGAACAACCAATTTGTCCTAAAAGAGTTTAAGGCAAATACTATTCACAACTGCAAAAAAGGCGCACCCTTAGTACAGATTTATCCCTAGTTATACTGCATCAGAAGGGGTTCTTAATGATCCGCAGTGGTTTCCAGCCATCGACAGCACTGTTCCTAGCAGCAACAGTACCTATCAAGATCGTTTGTGCCATATCCTCACAACTACAATTGTCAATATTCGACTGAATCAATTTGTGCCTGCATCACTTGCAATTGCTCGATCGAGTATTCCGTAATCCGCGCGATCGTTCTTTGTAGAGAGGTTCGATCGAACCTTTACCTTCAGCGATCGGTTGAATTGATCTGTTCTTGCATCGTTTCTAATTGCTCTATGGAATATTCCGTAATCCGCGCGATCGTCTCCAGGGCTAAGCCTTCCTGTAACATCTTCATCGCCAGGATCCGCCGTTCCTCCTCCTGCCCTTCCATCCGACCTTCCATCCGACCTTCCATCCGACCTTCCATCCAGCCTTCTGCACGGCCTTCCGCCTTGAGTACTGTTTCCCACTCTTGATAAATCACCGATTCCCGCATCACTTCCCTCCTGAGAATTTGCTGAATCACCGCCTTCTCCAATGATAGCCCAGCGATTACGGCGCTACTCACGGTCAGATTGCTGCGCTGTGCTCGATCGGTGATCTCGTCTAACCGTCGTGCCACTTCCCGTAAGACCGCTTCCCGATCGTTCGTTTGGGTCAATACCGCATAGGGTAGCAATCCGGGGCGTTGCAGGAACGGTTCCGGGGGTTGCTCCCACAATCGCACGACTTGGAACTGATGGCGAAGTTGATTGCCTTGAAATTGCGTTACGTAAACCCAATCCGAAGTCGTTTCCCGTAAATACACCACCACCTGTACTAAGTTTAGATCGGGGTATTTACGATAAATCCGTAGGGCGTAGTCGGCCATGCGAAAGGGCAAATTGCGATCGGGATTGGTTTGAAATTCACAATGGACAATCACCTCTTGCGATTTTAATAAAATCACAGAATCCGCTCGAATCGGTTCGATCGAAAGTTCGGTGGGTTTCAGTTCAGTTAAAGCGATCGGTTCCCCCAGCAACCAAGCTGCAAAGTCCTGGGAATATTGCTGAATCAGGAATTTAGAAAGGTTGTCGAACATAGTGCAATTTTACTATGTTGAGCAGCCAGGGCACGGAGCAGGCAGGGTCGGTGGTGATGGTTTTGGAGTGGAGTTGGAGGATCATTGGGGGGCGATCGACCATCGCAAAGGAAGGCAGGACGATTGCACCCGCGCAACCCGAGTCCAGCATGAGAGCGATTACCGAGAGAGTTATTACCGAGAGAACTGTTAGCTAAGTTGCGCTGCTGGATCGGCGTCCTAGATGGACTCGTGAGGGGAGCTATCTTTTTTGATCGCCTGAGCTTGCTGATTTTGGAGCCAGAGTTGGCGTCCACTTTCCCAAATTAAGGGCATGGCTGAGAGACTAATGAGTCCTGCGATGACAAAACTGATGGCACAGTCGGCCCAGAGCCAATGCAGAACCGCCACCGCGATCGCCGCCACAATGACCCCGATCGACCCCAGCATATCCGCCAGCACATGCAGGAAGGCTCCCTTTAAATTCAGGTCATGCTGACTGTCTTTGTGCAACAGCGCTACGTTAATGCTGTTGACCACGACCCCCGCGATCGCGGTCATTAGCATCGGTAAGCTTTCGATTTCCGCTGAGGGCTGCTGGAGGTGGTGGGCGGCTTCCCAGGTAATCCATAGCGCAATCAGTACCAAGCCAAAGCCATTGGCAAAGGCGGCCCAGGTTTCGGCAGTTTGGGGTTTCTGAAGGGTTAACTGATGGGTTCCCAGCCAGCCCGTTTTGCTCGATCGACTCATCCAAGTGGCCCACAGCGCTAACCCTAAGGCTGCACAATCGGCGACCAAATGGCCCGCTTCTGCCACGAGGGCCAAGCTGTGGCTACTCCAGCCAATCAGCGCTTCCACCAAGGCGAAGCCGCCAATAAGCCCGATCGCAGTGGTCAATTGACGCTGTTTTCTTTGGGCTTGCAGGCCAAAGAGGTCAAAGGATTGCGATTGGCAGTCAGAACAAAAATGGCGCATGGGGATTCAGTCACACTCAAACCGAAATAGATCACGATCGGGAACGATCGGGGTTAGAGGGATCCGATCGAGGGCTGCAAACCAGTGTGCCTCATTGATCTGGCTTCCTGCTCCCTACTCCTTATTAAACCTAGATTTCGCAAAAAGGTTCCCAAAGTTTGAACTTCTTAGACTATTCGGGGACTGGCTGGAGGGGGAAACTGACTGCGCTAGGACTGGAATGGCCCCTGGAATGACTCCTGGAATGGCTCGATGATGGACAAAGTTTTGGTTGCACGGTTTGGGGAGACCTAGGTTAATATATTTAGGAGCCGCTTGGAGAGGTGGCAGAGTGGTCGAATGCGTCCGACTTGAAATCGGATGTACCGAAAGGTACCGTGGGTTCGAATCCCACCCTCTCCGTTGAACCCATTTTGGGATGACCAGAAAAACACATCGGAATGACGACCCATTGCAATCGCCATCTTCGATCGACCCGTCATCGAGCTCTCGATCGCTTAACTGACATCATTCTTGGTAAGCACCGGCCTCTTCCAGAAGATACTTCACCGCATTAATCATGTCTTTGGGCTGATAGGGCTTGGTGATATAGGCGTCGGCCCCTTGTTTCATGCCCCAGTAGCGATCGAAGTCTTCGCTTTTGGTGCTGCACATGATGACAGGAACTTTTTCTGTGCCGGGATTATTTTTGATCCAACGGCATAGCTCATAGCCATTGACGTTTGGCATGATCAAATCGGTAATCACCAGAATCGGAGGATTAGCCTGGATCTTATCTTTGGCATCCGCCCCATCCACGGCCATGCCAACTTGAAAGCCGCATCTGCGGAGTTCAGCCACCAGCATTTCCCGAGCTGTAGCGCTATCGTCAACGACTAATACCGTCCCCATAGGTTGTTCCTGGATCGCTGATATGTGACTTTAAACAATCCGCAAAGGATTTTTCCGACGAACTCAATTTATACCACTCTTAGACCCCTGCTGAGACAGTGGTTTGCTGAGGCAAGGGTTTGCTGAGACAGTGGTTTGCTGAGGCAAGGGTTTGCTGAGGCAAGGGTTTGTAGTCGGTTATCAGTCAAATTCACCCTGAATGAACTCTCATCCGGGCTATCGCCACGATCGAGTCATCAGATCAATTTGCGTAATTTCCTCCGGTGTCACTGTCCAACCTAAGGCTCCAGCATTTTGCTGGGCTTGATTAGCAGTTTTTGCACCGGGGATTGGCACCACAGCCCCCTGTGCCATCAACCAGTTGAGAGCGACTTGAGCGGGGGTGCAATCGTAGTTTTCACCAATTCTCTGTAAAAGTTTCACAAGGGGCTGAATTTTTTGTAGTCCTTTGGTGTTAAATCGCGGATCCAGACGACGGGCACCCATTACCGAGTTCTGTGCGGTTTCGGGGCTGTATTTGCCAGTCAGCAACCCCTGGGCCAAGGGACTGTAGGCCAGAATGGTCACGCCCAGTTCCTTAGCGGTTTCCATGACGCCATTGGTTTCGATTTTGCGATCGAGGAGGGAGTAGGGCACTTGGTTGACGGCGAGGGGAATGCCCCGATCTGCCAGAATTTTGTGGGCTTGGCGCATTTGGGGGGCGGAGTAGTTGCTGATGCCTAGGGCGGCGATGCGACCCGCTTGGACTTCTTCTGCTAGGGTATCCAGCAGCGTTTGCTGGCTGATTAAAAAGCTAACGGGTTGGTGAATTTGATAGAGTTCGATGCGATCGCGCTGGAGCCGATCCAAGCTGGCTTTGACGGCGTCTCGCACTTGGTTGGGACTGAAGCGCCAGGGCACGGGCATGTACTTCGTGGCTAAGAAGATGGGTTGGCGGGTTTGCTGCATGAAGCGTCCTAGCAACCGTTCCGATTCGCCTAGGCCGTAGACTTCTGCGGTGTCGAATAGGGTGATCCCGGCTTCGATCGCGGCAAAAAAGGCAGCTTCTACCTGTTCGGCTCCGTAGTCTTTGCCGTAGCTCCAGAAGAGGGAGTCGCCCCAGGCCCAGGTGCCAATGCCGAGGGGCGCGATGGGGGGTAGGGTGGGGGATAGGGATAGGGTTGTCATGGGGGTTGGGGGCAGATCGCAAATTGACTCTCCTAGTGTAACGATTTATGAATTCGATCGCTGAGGTTAGCGGGTTCAATAAAACGTGATGAGATTTCTGGGCATTAACCACCATCTTGTATCGTGGATATATCGCTCAATACGTTTTATTCCGTGGCCTGAAATCCTTATGGAGAGCAATTTTTCAGAATCTTCCGTGGCTCCACCTATGGCTCCACTTCCTCGGATTACGCTCTTTACGATGATTCGTTTAGGGTTGTTCCAAATGGGGCTGGGCATGATGTCTGTGCTGTTGTTTGGTTTGCTGAATCGCATTTTGATTAAAGAGTTGGGGGTGCCGGGAACGATCGCCAGTATTGTGCTGGCGGTGACGTTGTTTGTGGCACCAATGCGGATTTGGTTTGGGCAACTGTCGGATACGCGGCCTTTGTTTGGTTTGCATCGCACGGGCTATGTCATTCTGGGATCAATTAGTTTTGCGGTGATTGCCTTTTTGGCGGTGCAACCGTTGTGGCAGATGGGTTTGAGTTTGAAGTCGCCGGGTGGTTGGGAGTCGGCTACTGGGTGGATTGCCCTATCTACGGTTTTGTTTGGACTGTATGGGGTTGCGATTAGTGCCAGTTCGACGCCCTTTGCGACGTTGTTGGTGGACATTACCGATGAGGATCAACGATCGAAGGTGGTGGCGATCGACTGGGCAATGCTGCTCATGGGGACGATCGCGGGGGGAATTACGATCGGTGTTTTGCTGAAAACGTTGGGCAATGATCCGACGATCGAGGTTTTGCAGGCTAGTATTAATCGTTTATTTCTGATTGTGCCTTGGGTGGTGGTGGCGTTAGCGGTCATTTCCACTTGGGGCGTTGAGAAGAAATATTCCCGCTTCTTGCACAGTCCTGCAAGGCAGATCGCGGAGGAAAAAATGGGCCTCGATCGGGCTTGGCATATCCTGACTGCGAGTCGGCAAACTCGTTTTTTCTTTACGTTTCTGATTGCGATGACGTTGGGATTGTTTTTGCAGGATGCGGTGCTGGAACCATTTGGGGGGGATATTTTTAAACTGAAGGCGGGGGAAACGGCTTTATTGAATGTGCCCTATGGTGTTGGGACTGTGATTGGAATTCTGATCGCAGGGTTTATTATTTCACCTCGGATAGGTAAAAAGAAAACAGCACAAATTGGTTGTCAAGCGGTGGCGCTGACGTTGTTAGGAATTATTTTTGCGGGGACGACAGCCAATCCAGGTACGTTAAAAATTTGTCTGTTCCTGTTTGGCTTAGCCTCGGGGACGACGACAACGGGAGCGATTACGTTAATGTTGGATTTGACGGCGGCGGAAACGGCGGGAACCTTTATTGGGGCTTGGGGTTTGGCGCAGGCGCTGGCACGGGGTCTTTCGACGATCGTCGGTGGATCTTTGTTAGATATTGGTGGTCGGATTTTTGTGGCGGATGGAGCGCGATCGTTATTGGCCTATGGCTTGGTATTTTTGGTGCAGGCGGGTTGTATGCTGGCGGCAGTAGTGTTGTTGTCGCGGGTGAATGTGCAGGAGTTTCGGACGAATGCGAAGGAGAATATTACAGCAGTGATTGCTAGTGGTGATTAATAGGAGATCCCCCTAAATCCCCCTTAATAAGGGGGATTTTAAGAGAATGGTTGAATTATTGAACTAAAATCATCAATTTTCTCTATTTTTCTGGTTCCCCCTTTATTAAGGGGGGCTAGGGGGGATCGAATCTAAAACGTAGACAAATCCATTCAATATTGCTGCTTCAACTCTGTTATCGATCGCTATCCATTAGTTATAGATTTGATGGTTGGGTGTAGTGTTCGATCGAGTGTTGTTGAGTTTTCTTTAGGTTGTTTGAGGGGAGGGGGGAAGAGAGTGAATATGTTGCCAAATATCACGGGATTGCAATGTTTTGAAATATAGTTGACTTTTCCCCTGGTTTGTCCGTAGGCTTATGTTCCAAGGCCAGTTACAACCGTGTCATTCACCGATTGAGTTGGCTGTACCCCAGAAATTAGAGCGCTACCCAACGTTGTTGCAACCAACAGAGGGTAGCTAAACCCCCAAGCTGACACAGACAGCTGGGCGGTCTGACACGGATTGTAACATTCGATCGGGCCACCCTATTTGTCCTGCGCAAAGGGTGGCTTTAATTTTTGGGATTTCTTCCCGCTACAACATTTAGGAGAAGTCCCATGGTGATCAATTTTGCGGAACTCGATCGGGTGATCGAGGACGATCGTAAGCCGATGCATGTGTACCTGGTGGGGACGCAGCAGGATGTGCAGACGACGATTAATCAGTTGTATGTGCTGCGGTTCAGCGATCGGGTGCGTTGGAGTCCTCCGGTTCCGGTGCCGGGTTCGACGTGGCGTTATGTGAGTGTGATGGAGCGAGATCGGGCTTAGTGGGTCGATCTCGCTCCATCCGGCAGATCCCCTTTAAATTCGTTTAGGTTCCCCTAAATCCGCAGATCCCCCTAAATCCCCCTTATTAAGGGGGACTTTGAGATAGTGGTTGATTTTTTAGCTAATATCATCAATTTTCTCCCCTTTTCCGGTTCCCCCTTTATTAAGGGGGGTTAGGGGGGATCGAAACCCAACCCCAAGAACTTTAGCGTAGGATTAAGATTGGGTTTCATCTTGGAGAACTACCGTGTCGAATCTGCCCTCACCCACTGCCACCCCCCAACCCCTCCCAACCTTGCAGCAAACCTGGGACAACCACCAGTTTTACAGCAACAGCGCCGACCCCAAAATTGCCGCTGACGTAGAACAACTCAAAAGCGCGATCGCGGATCTGGCCGAACTCTGCGCCCCCTTCAGTTCGCAGATAGCCACCGCCGCCACCCTCGCACCCGCACAATTCGACACCCTCCTGCAACAGGTCAAAACCGCCCACCAACGGCGCACCGAAGTTTACAACCAACTGGGCAACCTACGCACCTTCATCGCCTCCATCCTCAGCGTAGATGCCCAAGACGCCCGCGCCCGCGAATGGAAACCCACCCTCCAGCAACTCTCCGCCGAAGTCAGCCAAGCCCTCACCCCCCTCGAAGTCTTTCTCACCCGCGTTAACGACGACTTCATCCAAACCCTCATCCGCGACCCCTTGCTGGAAGAACTCAGCTTCTCCCTGCAACACGATCGCCAACTGCAAGACCAATTACTCAGCCTCGAGGAAGAACAACTCGTTACCGGGCTGGCCGTCAATGGCTTGCATAGCTGGGGCAACCTCTACAGCGAATTGGCGGGTAATTTGCAATGTCAGGTGAACGGCGAAGCGATCGGACTGGCGAAAGCCTTTAACCTGCAAAGTTCCCCCGATCGTGACCTGCGATCGGCGGCATGGCATGGCACCCAAACCGCCTGGGACAGCCAAGCGGGAACCGTCGCGGCCATTCTCAACGCGATCAACGGTTGGCGCTTGCAGGAGAGCAAACAGCGCAGCAAAATTCGATCGCTCCATTATCTGGACAAAAGCTGTCACCAAAGCTGCATCGATCGCGCCACCCTCGACGCCCTCATGGAAACCACCTACCAACGGCGATCGATCGGTCAGCGTGCCCTGCGTACCATGGGCCAAGTGTTGCAAGTCGAAGCCATGCAGCCCTGGGATTTATTTGCCCCCGCCCCCGCCCCCGGAGAAACCACCTCGATTTCCTTTGAAGCCGCGATCGATCTGATTGCCCAGGCCTTCCGCCAACTCACTCCGGCCATGGGCGACTTCGCCGTGATGATGGCTGAAAAGGGCTGGATTGATGCCCAGCCCACCCCCCATCGCGCCACCGGAGCCTACTGCACGGGCTTTTCCGAACCCCGCCAGCCGCGCATCTTCATGACCTTTGACGGCAGCATGACCAATGTGCTGACCCTCGCCCACGAACTCGGCCATGCATGGCACAACTGGGTCATGCGCGATCTGCCCCGCTACAAAACCTACTACTCCATGACCCTAGCCGAAACCGCGAGCATTTTTGCGGAAACCCTGGTGCGGGATGCCCTGCTCGCGAAAGCCAATACGACAGCGGAGAAGTTAGCGATCGCCTGGGAAGACGGGGCCGCCGCCGCAACCTTTTTGCTGAATATTCCCGCTCGCTTTACCTTCGAGCAAGCTTTGGTGGAACGGCGCAAACAGGGATTTGTCATTGCAGATACGCTGAAAACAATGATGCGCGACAGTTGGCAGCATTGGTATGAAGACAGCTTGGCCAGCTATGACGAACTATTCTGGGCCAGTAAATTACATTTCTCCATGTCCGGCTTGGGCTTTTACAACTATCCCTATCTGTTTGGCTATTTGTTTAGCCTCGGCATCTACGCCCAGAAAGATCACTACGGCGAAGCGTTTAATCACCTCTATACCAACCTCCTACGGGATACGGGCAGTATGACCGCTGAAGCAGTGGTGCAAACTCACCTGAATCAAGACATCCGCCAACCAGAGTTTTGGCAGGCTAGTTTGGATATCGTCGATCGCAGTATCAGTCGGTTAGAAGCCCTAGCTACTTAGGGGGAACAACTGTAGAGTGGGGGTTTGCCTGAGCCGATCGAGGCGGTCAAAACCCTCTAGCAGACGTTAGAATTGACATTACTGATAGAGGCATAGGTATTCGATTAGCAATGCCTATGCCGTATCAGATACTCCACTGATTGGGTCAGTCAAAATCCTATAGTTGAAATCACATTACAATTATCGGAAGAATTGCTGGAACAATCTCAAGAGATGAGTTTGGCGAATTATACAGATCAACTTAACCGATCGCTGAAGGTAAAGGTCGATCGAACATTTTTGCAAAGAACGATCGCGCGGATTACGGAATATTCCATAGAACAACTGGAAGCAATGCAGGCTCAGGTCAATTCAGCCGATCGCTGAAGGTAAGGGCCGATCGAACCTCTCTACAAAGAGCGATCGAACACTTTTAGAAATAACTGATCGCGCAACCAAAAGCTAATCTGGTTCATCCAGCGGGAGCCAACCAATATTAATGAGTTCTCCAGGAGCAGCGGAGGGATAGACCTGCTGGAACTGATGAAATAGGTGTTTGAAGTAAATCTTCCTAGTTCTAATCAAGTTTGTGTTTGTTAGGTTTCGCCGTTCCACGGCCATTGCAGGAAGAAGCAATCAGGAAGTTGCGTAACCAGTTATCGTGATAGCGAAAGCCATTGAGG
>NZ_JBLZFX010000094.1:0-25034 GCF_050753345.1 Alkalinema pantanalense CENA528
AGATTCAGCATGAGAAGGCTCTGGGCTACTGCTTCACATTATCCATTATTTCCCAACACGTCTAATGGTTGGAGTAGCCCAGCCAAATATTAGCTCTAGGCAGCTTGAAGAAATACAACTTCCCCTCCCCCCGATCGAAGAACAAAAACGTATTGCTGCCATTCTTGATCAGGCGGAGGAACTCCGATCGCAGCGGCGAAAAGCGATCGGGCTGTTGGATGAGTTGGTTCGATCGGTTTTTCTGGAGATGTTTGGTGATCCAGTAACAAATCCGAAAGGATGGGATGAATCAAAAAAATTAGGTGAAGTTGCAAACATAGTATCTGGAATTACAAAAGGCCGTAAAATCAATAGTAAGTCAACACGGGAAGTCTCATACTTGGCAGTTTTGAACGTTCAAGATCGGCAGTTAAATCTTGAAACTGTGAAAACCATTGACGCTACGGAAGAAGAAATCACACGCTATCGGCTTCAAAAAAATGACTTGCTTTTAACAGAGGGTGGAGATCCTGATAAATTAGGCCGAGGTACACTTTGGAATAATGAGCTTGATGAATGTATTCACCAAAACCATGTATTCCGTGTCAGGTTATCTGTTGATAATATTCATCCACTGTTTTTGAATTGGTTGGTCGGTAGTCAAAGGGGGAAAACATATTTTCTAAAGTCAGCCAAGCAGACTACAGGTATTGCATCTATCAATATGACTCAACTCAAAGGATTTCCTTTGTTCATTCCTCCCCTCCCCCTCCAACAAGAATTCGCCCAACGGGTCGCCGCGATCGAAACCCTCAAGGCCAACCATCGCCAATCCCTCGCCAAACTCGACCAACTCTTCGCCAGCCTGCAACACCGCGCCTTTCGGGGAGAATTGTAGAATCGATCAATCATTTGACCCAGGAGGCGATCGTCCAATGGCTGTAGAACAGTATCGGTAATACATTCGTCAACTTCTTTCAGAACGCGCCCAACGTGCCGCCAAACAACATCGCAACGAAAAAGAATACGAAGTGCAAGCTATCTTCGATAATGAGCATGACCACTACCAGCTTCTCCACGTCGGCTGGCGCAACGATCGTCGTTAATTTGGCTGCATCCTCCACCTCGACATCAAAAACGGCAAAATCTGGATTCAACACGACGGCACCGAAATCGGCATCGCCAACCAACTCGTCCAACTCGGCGTCCCCAAACAAGACATCATCCTCGCCTTCCACGAACCCGAAGTCCGCCAATACCCCGACTTCGGCACCGCAGACGATGACACACCCACCCTGCAACCCCCAGAACCCGCTTAGCGACCCGTAGCCCCCATTAAGAACCCGCGATCGGCCCCCTTGCTACAATAGACACACAGTTCCATAGCCTGCCACACCGCACCTTTCGAGGGGAATCGTAACCATGACCGCCATCCTAACCGAATTTACCCTCACCAACTTCAAAAGCTACCACCAGGCCCATTTACCCCTAGGCCCGCTCACCCTCCTGATCGGCGCGAATGCATCCGGAAAAAGCAACGCGATCGAAGCCTTAAAAATCATTCACTGGATGGCAGCAACAACACGCCTCCCCCATCATCACGATCGAATTTCACAAGAGCTTGTTAGCCTAGATGTACGAGGCAATGAAGCTTCATTTTTCTACAACCAAACCCATGCCCCTTGCATTTTAAGTTGCTCCTTTAATAACAATCCTAACCATCAATACATAGTCCAAATCGAGCAAGATAATCATGATTTTGGGATTGTTTATGAATATGCAACCACCGCACAATTTGATACTTCTCCCCTCAGCCTCCAAATTCTGAAAAATCTCCTCTTCATTGATGCAATTCCGTCAGCCATGCGTGAATACAGCGTCAAAGGCAAAAAACACCTCACCAACAACGGCAGCAACCTCTCCAGCGTCCTCTACCACCTCTGCCAAACCCCCAGCCACCAACAAACCCTCCTCGACTTCATCCAAAGCCTCCCCGAACAAGCCATTCGTAGCATCGGCTTCATCGAAACCCCTCGCAACGAAGTCATGCTCACCCTCACCGAAACCTTCGGCCACCAAGAACGAGACTACGACATCACCCTCCTCTCCGACGGCACCCTCCGCGTCCTCGCGATCGCTACCGCCCTCCTCTCCGCCCCCGAAGGCAGCCTCATCGTCATCGAAGAAATTGACAACGGTATCCACCCCAGCCGCGCCCAGCACCTCCTCACCAAAATTCGCGAAATCGCCGATCGGCGTCACCTCCGCGTCCTCCTCTCCACCCACAACCCCGCCCTCATGGACGCGCTGCCTGACGAAGCCCTCAGCGATGTCGTCTTCTGCTACCGCGACCCCGAAAATGGCGACAGCCGCCTCACCCGCCTCGGCGACATCGACAACTTCCCAGCCTTAGTCTCCCAGGGATCCCTCGGTCACTTAGTCACCGCTGGCATCGTCGATCGCTTCATCAAACATCCCACCACCCCCGAAGAGCGCAAACAAAAAGCCCTGGAATGGATTCAGGCATTGGAGGAGAGCGCCTAATGTCGAGTCAGCGTGTAATGTCCAGCATTGCTCTTATTGATACCAGCATCTTTCTCAACGTGCTCAACGTTCCTCACTGCAACCAATTCCGAGACAAAGTACTCCAAGACTTCAAAGACTACACTAAAGCCGGATGTACCTTCCTCCTCCCCATGGCAACCATTCTCGAAACCGGCAACCACATCGCACAAAACGGAGACGGCAATCAGCGCCGCAAAACAGCCCAATCCTTTGTTTGCACCATTCAGCAAAGTTTTTCCGGAGAAAGCCCTTGGCAACCGATCGACTTTCCCAGTCCCCAAGCCATCAGCACCTGGCTCCACCAGTTTCCAGATTTAGCAGGCCAAAACAAAAGCTCCAAAAAATTAGAAGGAACCAGCTTTGGCGATCTCACAATCATTCAAGACTTCAAGAAAACCTGCCAGCGCTTCCCCCTGCGCGAAGTCTTCATCTGGTCATTAGATCAAGATTTAGCAAAATACCATCAACCTCCTAAATAATTACGCCGCTTTGCCCCCGGCCCCTCTCCCAGTGCTGGGCGAGGGGAGATCGATCGCGTGCGGTATCGATCGGGAACTCTAGGCACATAGCCAGATCCGTTTCCGCCCATGACCGAGCTTTATAACCGCACAGAATTCAAAGATCGTCGCCGTGAACTGCGGCGCACCGTCCCACCCGCCGAGCAACACCTGTGGCCCCACCTCCGTAACCGCCGCCTAGAACAGTGCAAATTTCGTCGGCAGTATGGCATCGATCGCTACGTCATCGACTTCTACGCTCCAGAATTGAAACTAGCGATCGAAATTGACGGCAGTAGCCACGACACCCCCCAAGCCCAGCAATACGACGCCATGCGGCAAGCATTCATCGAATCCACAGGCGCGATCGTCCTACGATTTAAAAATCAGCAAGTCTACGAAGACTTAAACGGAGTATTAGCCTCGATCGGTCAGACCATTCAACAACTCCGACAAAAGCGTTCTTCCCAAACCCAACCCTCCCCAACCCAGGAAAAAGCCTAAACCCTCCAGTCCCCTCTCCTTACCCAAGGAGAGGGCTAGGGAGAGGTCCACCCTCCGGAAAATCCCGCTATCCTGAGAATAATTGTGCGTATCCGCATCTCAATTCCCAGCAAATCCCACCCATGACCAGCCCCCACTTCCAGCACCTCAAAGCCGAATGGCCCCGCCTCTACGAAGCCACCACCAAAGCCGAACAACTCGCCCACACCGACCCCCGCACCGCCTGCTTCTACAGCCGCCGCGCCCTCGAAATCGCCGTCCAATGGCTCTACGACTGCGACCCCAGCCTCACCCCACCCTACAAAACCGACCTCTCCATCCTCATCGCTGAACCCAGCTTCAAACGCCTCCTCGGGGAAGCCCTCCACACCAAATGCGACCTCATCCGCAAAATCGGCAACAACGCCGTCCACAGCAACAGCCGCCCCATTACTCCCCAAGACGCCCTCACCGCCCTCCAAGAACTCTTCCACCTCGGCTACTGGATCGCCCGCCGCTACGCCCTCAAAGCCACCTCCAAACCCGACCCCACCCTCCGCTTCCAACCCGATCGCCTGCCTAAAACTGCCCCCCTCCCGCCCCAAACGATCGCCCAACTGCAAACCCTCGAAGCCGACCTCCAAGCCAAAGACCAAGCCATCGCCGCCGCCAAAGCCGCCAATACCACCCTCCAGGCAGAAGTAGATACCCTCAAGGCCCAACTTGCCGCCGCCATCCCCCAAAACATCGCCCCCCCCGACATCCACGACTTCAACGAAGCCCAAACCCGCGATCGCTACATCGACCTCCTACTGCAAGAAGCGGGCTGGCCCCTCGATCAAAAACGCGATCGAGAATTTCCCGTGAGCGGCATGCCCAACAAAACCGGAGACGGCTACATCGATTACGTCCTCTGGGGCAGCAATGGCCTGCCCCTCGCGATCGTCGAAGCCAAACGCACCCGCCGCAACCCCCTCGAAGGACAACAACAAGCCAAACTTTACGCCGATTGCCTTGAGCAACAGTACGGCCAACGCCCTGTCATCTTCTACACCAACGGCTACAACCACATCATCTGGGATGACACTAACTATCCCCCACGATCCATCAATGGATTTCTCAAGCAAGACGAACTGGAACGCTTGATCCAACGCCGCACCACCCAACAGCCCCTAGGCACCGCTGACATCAGCCACACCATCGCCGGACGCCACTACCAAACCCGCGCCATCCGCAAAATCTGCGAATCCTTCCAAAAAGACAAAGAACGCAAAGCCCTCGTCGTTATGGCGACCGGCTCTGGCAAAACCCGCACCGTCATTGCCCTCTGTGACCTACTCATGCGCTGCAACTGGGTCAAGCGCGTCCTCTTCCTCGCCGATCGCGTCGCCCTCGTTAACCAAGCCACCAACGCCTTCAAACAACATCTCCCCGGCTCCAGCCCCGTTAACCTCGTCACCGAAAAAAATAACGAAGGCCGCATTTATCTCTCCACCTATCCCACAATGATGGGATTGATTGATCAAAAACAAGAAGGCTTGTGTAAATTCGGTGTTGGCCACTTTGATCTAATCATCATTGACGAAGCCCATCGATCGGTTTACCAAAAATACCGCGCTATCTTCAATCACTTCGACGCCCTCCTTGTCGGCCTCACCGCCACCCCCAAAGACGAAATCGATCGCAACACCTACAGCCTCTTCAACCTCGAAACCGGAGTTCCCACCGACGTCTACGCCCTCGAAGACGCCATTAAAGACGGCTACCTAGTGCCGCCCAACGCCGTTTCTGTCCCCCTCAAATTCCAACGGGAAGGCATTAAGTACGACGAACTCTCCGAAGCCGAACAAGCCGACTGGGAAGACCTCGACTGGGATGAAGAGGGCACCGTGCCCGATCGGGTCGAAGCCGCCGCCGTTAACCAATGGCTATTCAACACCGACACCGTTGACAAAGTCCTAGCCCACCTCATGACCCGAGGCCAAAAAGTCGCCGGGGGCGATCGCCTCGGCAAAACCATCATCTTTGCTAAAAACAACGACCACGCGGAATTTATCTACAACCGCTTCAACGCCAACTATCCCCACCACAAAGGCGAATTTGCTCGCATCATCACCCACAAAACTGAATATGCCCAAAGTTTAATTGATCACTTTGCATTCGTAGACAAAGCTCCCCATATTGCCATTTCCGTTGACATGCTCGACACTGGAATTGATATCCCCGAAGTTGTCAATCTGGTATTTTTTAAACTCGTCCGTTCCAAAACCAAATTTTGGCAAATGATTGGGCGGGGAACTCGCCTTTGCCCAGACCTTTTTGGTCCCGATCGTCCCAAGGAATTCTTTTATATTTTTGACTATTGCCAAAACCTAGAATATTTCAGCCAAAATCCCACCCCTACCGAAGGCGCAAGCTCCGACTCCCTCAGCAAACGCCTCTTCACCAAACGCCTAGAGCTCCTCACCGCCCTTGATCGCACCCCTAGTCCCCGCACCACCGCCGAAGCCCCCGTCGCCTACACCGTCGATCGCTTCACCACCGATCGCGAAGTCCGCCGCGCGATCGCCCAGCAGTTGCACAGCGAAGTTAGCGCCATGAACTTGGATAACTTCATCGTTCGTCCCCATCGGGAATTCGTTGAACGCTATCGCAACCTCGAACGCTGGCAAACGCTGCAACCGGAACAATTCAGTGAACTCAATCGCTACATTGCCGGATTACCCACCGAATTACCTAACGAGCGAGAAGAAGCCAAGCGATTTGACCTGCTGATATTGCAGCTTCAGCTTACCCGCTTGAACCCTGAGCAAGATCGCCACCAGTCTGCCCGCCCTGATAGCCGCCTCACTCGCCTACGTCGTTCACTCCAGGACATTCTCGCCAGCCTAGAAACCATCAACATCCCCGCAATCCAAGCGCAACTGTCCTTAATTCAGGATATGCAAACCGATGGCTGGTGGGACAATGCCACCGTTGCGCTGCTCGAAAACGCCCGTCGTCACCTGCGAAACCTCGTCCACCACATCGAGAAAAAACAACGCAAAATTATCTATACCGACTTCACCGATGAACTCGGAACGGAAACAGAAATTGCCATGGAAGCCTTTGGGACTTGGAATGAGTTCGATCGCTTCCGGGCCAAAGCAAGACAATTTCTAACAGCCCACCAGCATCACATCACCATCCAGAAACTCCGCTTCAGCCAACCCTTGACCACCACAGACCTTGGTGAATTAGAACGAATGCTTTTGGAAGCCGGAATCGCCTCCCCGGAAGACCTCGAACAAGCCAAACAAACCAGTCTAGGACTCGGTGCATTTATTCGCTCTCTAGTGGGTCTCGATCGGGAAGCTGCCAAACAAGCCTTTGCTGAATTTCTTTCAGAATCCGTCGCTTCTGCTAATCAAATCGAATTCATTAACCTCATCATCGATTACCTTACCCACCATGGCATCATGGAGCCGAGCTTGCTGTACGAATCTCCCTTTACTGACCTCAACGACCAAGGCCCCGATGGCGTCTTCACCCCCCAACAAGCTGATTCACTTTTTGCAGTCCTACAAACCCTGCAAAATTCCACTCTCCCAGTCCAAGCAGCCTAACAGACTACCCTAGACAGGAATGCCTAGAAATGGCTATGGTGAAACTAGGTTGCATCAAGTCTCTCCTGTCATCACTATTCTGTTGTAACGAATCTGTCCTATGACTCAAATTTGGCGTTGGATTGCGGGTATTACAGGAAGTATGCTGTCAGGGAGTCTGTTACTGGGGGGCTGTCTTGCAGAGAAAATCGACCCCGATCGAGCGGTCGATCGTCCCGCCAAGGCTCAGGCTCAGCCCCTGGTAACTCGCCCGAAGCCCACCCAAAAGCCTGCCCAGCAGCCTTCAGATCGATCGCAGCCTGCCGCCCAGAGCCCTCAGCCCTCCCATCAGCAATTCTTAGTCCTCTCCGGTGGTGGCTCCCCCGAGTCGAATGAAATCGCGATCGAGAAAAACGTTTTATATTTCCAGCGAACCCTGAAGACTTTGGGATTCAACCCTAAACAAGCAGCCATTTGGTTCGCCAACGGCAACACCGGGGAAAAAACGGTTCGTTTTTTGGACAAGCAGAATGAAGAAACATTCAAAGCACCAGAAATCCACCATCTTAACGGTGCATCAACCGTTGAGAATGTTAAGCAATCACTGCAAAAACAGCAGAACTTAAAACCACTATTTTTCTACTTTACAGGTCACGGATACCACAATAAAGAAAATGAAAATGATAATGCAATGATTCTCTGGAAAAATCGATTTCTGACAGTGAAGAAATTTACTAAAATGCTGGATCAATTGCCACCGAAGAAACCAGTCGTTTCTGTAATGGTGCAATGCTACGCTGGTGCATTTGCCAACTTAATTTATGAAGGCGGCAATCCTAAAAATCCCGTTGCGCACCACGATCGCTGTGGCTTTTTTGCAACCGTCAAGCAACTCCCCTCCGTCGGCTGCACCCCGGAAGTCAATGAAGCTGATTATGAAGACTACAGTTCCAGCTTTTTTGCGGGTCTGAGTGGTATCAATCGCGTGGGCCAACCGGTTGAATCTGCTGACTACGATCGCAACGGACGGATTGCCTTTCGGGAAGCCCATGCCTTTGCCAAAGTCGATGAACAAGCCGCCGACTTGCCCATTTCCACCTCAGAGGCTTGGTTACAGGAACAACTGAGCAAAACCGATCGCGATCGTATCTTAGAAAAACCAATCAACCAGTGGCTGAAATTTGCTCGCCCTGAACAGCGCCACGTCGTCACCACCCTGACCCAACGGTTGAAATTGAATCCCCAACTCTCCTTAACCACCAACCTGGAACGGAACCCCGTCAAAGAAGCAGATGAATTGGCAAATACCTATGCAGGGCGGTTAACCATGGAACTCTGGAACATTGGTGCGGAACAAAAAATTCGGCAGTCCTCCCCCAAGGCGAAATCATTCCCCAAGGCGAAATCATTAGACCCGAAAGCCAAGCCCCAGACCGCGATCGGAATTTTGGAAAAGCTGCTGAACTGCGAAGCGGCTTCGCTCAATGCCTAGTCTGCATACCGCACCCACCCACCGATGACGCTGAACTTTCCCAGGGATGCCTATTTTTTCCAGGGGTACAAATCGCGGTAATCTTGGGGGGCAGTTCTGGTTCGATCTCGTCCATGTCCGATTTGATTTACCGCTATCCTCCCTTAATTTCCGGCACCCTGCTGACCCGCTACAAACGGTTCTTTGCCGATGTGGAGTTGGACAACGGAGACATCGTGACGGCCCACTGTCCCAATACAGGGCCAATGACAGGCATCTATCGCCCTGGCCATCGCGTTTTACTGTCCAAAAGTGACAGCAAAACCCGCAAATTGCCCTACACCTGGGAAATGATTGAACTGCACGATCGCGATCAACCCGTGTGGGTCGGCGTGAATACCGGACTGCCCAACAAAGTCACTAAACTCGCGATCGAACAACGCATCCTTCCCACGTTGCAAGACTACGAGACCCTACGCCACGAAGTCCCCTACGGCCAAGAAAAAAGCCGCATCGATTTTCTCCTCACCACGACTGACAAACCGATCTACGTCGAAGTCAAAAACACCACTTGGACCGATGGCAGCCTCGCTCTCTTTCCTGACACAGTGACCACCCGTGGCCAAAAACACATTCGCGAGTTGATGGCACTGCTTCCCGATGCCCGCGCCGTCATGCTGTACTTCATCAACCGGGGAGACTGCGATCGCTTTGCACCAGGCGATAGCAAAGACCCCCTCTACGGTAAATTACTGCGAGAAGCCGTCGCTCAGGGCCTGGAAATCCTACCCTGTTGTTTCGACATCAGCCCCACAGGGATTCGTTATCAAGGGTTGGCACAACTGAGCTTGTCCTCTGCTCCGGACTAGAGAATCCGATCGTTGTGACTACAGTTGCCAAAAAATCTGACGAAATTAATTTTTATTCATGATTTTCGATCGCCCGTGAGAATACCTAAATCAGGGCTTCGGAACACTAAATCTTGGACAACTTAAAACAAGTGGGTTCAAAAAAAAGTTTGTGTGTTTAAATGGGCGGAGATTCCCTAAATATCTTCGGTTCCACGGTTTATCGATCCCTTTTTTCCTCGTACGAACCGCCCTTTTTGAGGGTGCAAAGTTTGCTGCGAACAAGATTGCGAACAAGATTTGTTGAAAGACCATGAAGCAAGTGATCCAAGCACTTAGACAATACTGCAAGTTAGGTTGCTGCAAGTTAGGTTCGGTGAGCCGTCTGTTTATTCCCATGGGGTTGGGACTCGTCATCACCCTCAGCCTGTCGTGGTTAGGGCATCACGCTGTCAACGCATTTGAAGCCAATCAGTATGCAACTGGAAGCAGTACCTGGCAGGGTGCATCGTTCCCCGTCGAAAATTTCCAAGGCTACACCTCTCCCTTTGGGTATCGTACTTCGCCCACCGGCGGCGGTACCCAGTTCCATCGCGGTCTAGATATGGCAGCGCCTGAAGGGAGTTACATTCGGAGTTGGTGGACGGGCAAGGTCGTGGAAGTTTCCGATGACTCTGCCTGCGGAACGTCAGTGGTGATCGAATCGGGTGAGTGGGAACACATCTATTGCCACATGCAAGGCCATGTCGAGCGCGATAGCCAAGGACGGCCCTACATGATCGATCGGGGCGGCGGTCTGCAAATCTACGAAGGCCAAGACATTAGCGCTGGCACCCGCATTGGACGAGTGGGGATGACGGGCAGAACCACAGGCCCACACCTCCATTGGGGGTTGAAATATGCCAAGCAATGGGTCGATCCAGCTTTGGTTCTCCGCGCAATGTACGCTGAGCAAAGCCGGACGCAGACAATTTCTAGCCAACTTTAGTTTCTAGCCAACCTTAGTTTCTAGCCAGCCTTCAGTCAAGTTGCGAGATCTGGATAAACAGGGCAAAGGAAACCGATCCTTCGGATTGCCCTGTTTTCTAGTACCTAGCGCGCCTCAGCCGCCCGATCGTTCATTTCAGCCCTAGTCCGTTTGGGATAGGCGCTTCACCTCTTCACCCGCTAATAGGTCATGGGTTTCTCGGAGCAGTTGCGGAATTCGGTCTGCAAAGGGACTCTTGCTCAGCAACGATTGCAAGTTTTCGGGATTAATATTTTCCGCCCGACTACCTGGGAACCAGTGACTGGCTTGGCCTAGGAGGTTGTAGCGCATCTTGGCGTAGTCTTTCATATCGTAGGCTAGTGCCAGGTTGCGCAGCCAAAGGATCACTGGAATATTCAAGCGTCCTGGGGTTTCATCCACCGTTGGCAGTCCAACTGACCAGTGATGCCACCAATCTGCGCCGAGGGTGTCGATCGCCGCCTGCTCCAACCGCTGAAGGATCGGTTCCAGGATCTCCGTCGCCCGATCGAGGAGGGGGAGTGTCCTCAGATGCTCATCAAAGTCGCTTGGCCTAGCTGCTCCAATGCTCAAGGTATGGATTTGGGGATGGCTGAGGCAAAACAGGTTATTAAACACGATCGGGCTCAGGGGCGCGCAGAGATCAACCAGTTTTGTGGGGGGATCGTAGAGTTTGCCGCCTTTATCGGAGGGGCTGATGATGAAAACGCCCATATCATGGCGGGTCGCCGCTTCGATCGCCGGCCAATTGTTCTGGTTGATGTAATACCAATGGAGGTTGACATAATCGAAGGCATCGGTCTCGATCGCCTGGACAATTACCTCCGTTGGAGCATGGGTGGAAAAGCCAATAAATCGCGCCTTGCCTTGGGCTTGCAACTGCTGGGCCACCGCCAAACAGCCCCCCGGTTTGAGGCAATCTTCTAAATGGCTCGCCGAATTAATCCCATGGATCGCTAACAAATCCACGTAATCCACCTGCAAATAAGCCAACGATCGCTCAAATTCCTCGAAAAACTTCGGCCCCTCCTCCTTTACTAATATTTTTGTCTGTAGAATAATATGATCACGGGGCAGTTGATCGAGCAATTGAGCTAAGACGGGGCCTAACTGGAGTTCTGAAGTTCCGTAGGCCCGAGCCGTTTCGATATGGGTAATCCCTAATTCCAAGGCCCGTCGCACGGTGCGTTCCACGTTCTCTTGGTTGTCCGGGGGAATGGGATGGGGTGGCGTTTCATTCCACGTGTATTGATATCGCATCCCCCCGCAGGAAAACACTGGCATCTTGAGCTGCGTGCGTCCAAATCGTCGATATTGCATGACAGGCCGATTCATAGTTCTCAGTTCCGATTCCGATCGAGGACTCACACTCATTCACAACAATTTTCTTGAAACTTTCTTCAACTCAACTGTAGCAATCTAGAATAAAGATGGTGAAAATCACCCAGGTGGGTGATCCTGATCAAACCTGATTGGGAATTCTGAGCATATCAGAGCGCCGACATTAGCCGAACTAGGTGCTTTAAACCTTCGCTAGAGATGCCCCTCTGCTAGGCTTGCTAGGTACTATAAAAATGGAGATGTTTATTCCTATCCGGTTGATTAATAGCCATCCTAGTTCTATCTTCAGAGGAGGTTTTAGCGTAATCTTGGCGTAATCACAGATAGCAAAAGGTTATATTCACGAATCTTTCACTAATAGAAGCCAGATTTGGAGTCTCAGCCTGACCAGTCCATCTTTCCCTGTTTATCCTTTAGCTTAGTTAACTGACTATGAACCTTGCAGATCTTGATCAATTAGAAGTTTCCGTTACGTCACTGGTGTCAGAGGCCGAAGAAGAATTAGAAAGACAACGATTGCATAGACAGCGAGCGGAACGTATTGAGAAACGGAGGGTAGAGATTGCGAGTCGATTAAATGGATTGTTAACGAAGGTTGAGTCCGCGATCGCAGCGTTTTCCAAAGCGGAAATGGCGGACAATGAAAAATACCTTGCCCTGAAAACCCAAGCAGATCAGGTCAAAGAGCACCTAAACCACTTGGATGAACTGGCTGAAGCAGCGGTTGATGAAGAAATTGAGCAAGAATTACTTGAAGTTGAAGAACGAAGATTAGATGAGCGATCGGCGGTCGACCTATCCCAGTGGCGGCAGGAGTTGAAGGAAGATTTGTTGGAATTGATTGCTGAACAAGATGATTTTTATGACGCCACCGATGCAGCCATCACTATTTATGGGTATCGCCATGATCTAAAGGCAGTCCCCGGGGCCCTTGAAGAAGTTGTAGAAGCCCTAGTTAAACAAATTAACGACAATAGCGATCGTGGCCCCGTTGCCCGTATCCAAGGCACCCACGAAAGCGCCCTGCAATTCATCTATAACAAAGCTTGGGAAAACCGAGGCAACCGCCCCCGCAATACCGATCTTCAACCCCAAGTGCGCCACCGCAAAACCGAGAAACGCCCCAATCCCTACACCGATCTGGCGGGCAAGGTGGTTATTTTTGGTGGCCACGATCGGCTGTATACTGCTGTTCGCAACCGCCTCCGGGAATCGGAGGTGGAACTGGTGTGGTGTACAGCTCAGGAAGGGTTAAACCGAGCCGAGCAGATCGAATCCCATATTCCCACCGCCGATCTGGTCATGATTTTGACGGGATATGCCAGCCACAAGTTGACTGAAAAAGCCAAACATGCCGCCCAGAAAACGGGAAAACAGATCGAAATGATCAATACAACTGGATTGGTAACGGTGTTGGAGGCGATCGCCTACAATCTCAAGGTCAAGTCCTTGGTGAAGCGGCCTAAATATTCCTAACGCCATGCCTGTCCTTTCCCTTGACCTCCAAGCGCGGCTGGCTCAGCCCCTACAAATTGGGAACGTCACGCTGTTCAGCCGGGTTTTGCAATCGCCTCTTTCTGGGGTCACTGACTTGGTGTTTCGGCGGCTGGTGCGGCGCTATGCCCCAGATTCCATGATGTATACCGAAATGGTGCAAGCCTCCAGTCTGCGCCATCTACGGGAGATTCCCACCATCATGGAACTCGATCCCCAAGAGCGGCCTATCAGCATCCAACTATTCGACTGTCGGCCTGACTTTTTAGCGGAAGCGGCACAGAAGGCCGTGGCAGAAGGGGCCGATACCGTGGATATCAACATGGGTTGCCCAGTCAATAAGATCACCAAAAATGGCGGAGGATCTTCACTGCTACGGCAACCGGAACTGGCCGCAACGATCGTTCGGGAAGTGGTCGCGGCGGTCAATGTTCCCGTGACGGTTAAGACTCGCATTGGCTGGGACAAGGACGAAATTAATATCCTAGACTTTGCCCAGCAACTGGAAGCGGCGGGCGCAAAAATGCTGACGGTTCATGGTCGCACCCGATCCCAAGGCTACCAGGGATCGGCAAAGTGGGAGTGGATCCGTCGGGTGAAATCGGTACTGTCTATTCCTGTGATTGCCAATGGCGATATTTTCTCAGTGAAAGCGGCAGTGCAATGTTTGGAGGAAACGGGGGCAGATGGGGTCATGTGTTCCCGAGGAACGTTGGGCTATCCCTTTTTGGTGGGGGAGGTGGATTATTTCCTGAAGCGGGGAGAACTGAAACCCACGCCCACGATCGTTGAGCGGCTCCAATGCGCCCGTGACCATTTAGAAATGCTGGTGGCTTACAAGGGTGATCGCGGGGTCTATCAATCGCGGAAACATATGGCTTGGTATTGCAAGGGCTTCGTCGGTGCGTCGGAATTGCGCAGTCAGTTAAGCCAAATTGCCTCCTTAGAGGAAGGGGTAGCCTTGCTCGATCGTGCGATCGGTGCGGCCCAATCCCAAATAGATGCAGATCCGAAGTCCGATCGAGCTACCCATTTGGCCTATGCAGATCAGGTTAGTCAAGTACAACAAGTGAAACTATTGTGAGGGATGGATAACCCCGACTAAAACAGATCCCTAGGAAACTTCCTGGAGATCCTAGGGGGCTACCGTCATGGTGAGTGAAGCAGTGGGTTGTAGATGATTCCTGGTGCCAAACATCCAGCAAGATTACCCAATCCGTCTCTAATATCGATTGGTCGATCTATTGGTAGATTTGACTACACTTTTCTAGTCTCATATCCCTTAAAGTATCTCCTTGGTAAAATTAGTTGGAGTGAACCGTTTCCTCAAGACCCGGTCAACTAACCCAGCCAACCAGAACAATGGGTTATGCAAAGTCGCTTGGAATGGGTATTTACCTTGAAACCCAAATTAGGTGGCTCCAAAAGTTGATACAGTTTAAGCAACTTTTTACCCATCATGGGTTCTAGAATCCCCCTTCTCCTCTAGTTAATAAAATTCAGCTTAATAAAATTCAGCACTGTACACCATCAGAACCTGCAAGTTATGCTGATAGACTGAATCTCAAAGAATGACAGTTGTAAGTTCTGATTCTGCAAATTGCGATTGTACTTAGACGTTGAGAGTTTAGACGTTGAGAGTTTAGACGTTGAAAGTATCTTCTCGTGGAGGATGCGTTGAAGCTAAGGGATTTGCAAAGAAATAATATCCCCTCTTCATTCCCCTACCCTTTTACTCTCCTACCCCTACCCAATTGGGATTTTATTTATGCGCTGTTCCCTAAGAGCCCCTTCTATAGTTGAGAGCCCTGATGAGGTGAGACTCTAATAGATTTTATTCAGGGAGAAGCTTTTTTGAAAAATATCTATTTTAATCAGACAAACACTAAAGTTATTGAATTTTAGTTGATCTTACAGTCTAGTTTTAGTGAATACTAGACCTATCAAGGATCACTGTGCGCTGAACTTTGTTGGTAGGTCAGTTAAGTTAAACTACTGGATTCAGCGATCGTTAGTTCATGGGTGCATTTACGGTTTAACTCGATCGGGTTAAACGATTCATTAACCAACCAATGGTTTACGAGGAAGGGTTTACGAGGAGAAATTTAATCATTGGGATTCCATGGAATTCCACACAGTGACCATATATAGTTTCTCCAATCGAAAATCTTGCATTAGTCCGTAATGTCCTGTGTTCTCTCAGTTATTTGAGTTTGTTTGTGAAGCCATTTCCAATGATTGATCACCAAGGAGCTGCGCTGCGGCAAATCATCGATCGCATTCGGAGTTCCCTAGAGCTACGAGTTGTTCTACAAACTGCGGTGGATGAAATTACTGCTTTACTAAACCTCGATCGGTGTACGTTTTTCTGGTATTTCCAGGATACCCAGCGCATTCAGTTAGTCTGTGAAAGCGGTTTTTCGGATTCTCCAGACAGCCGGGTTGCAACAGCCTCTGGCATTCGAAATTCAAAAACACCGCCCATGGTGCGACTCGGCTACTATCCCCTCGAAATCTTTGGTCAATTTACCCAGGCAATCACCCAAGGAGAATTATTAATTCAACCAACTCCCATCACCCTACCGCCCCCGTTGCAATGGTTAGGACGGTGGTTGCCCGCTACACCCACCAAGATGTCCTCTCAGCCATCGCCCATTTGGGGCACCCAAGCCAATTTAATGGTACCTTGCCCAACGCAGGATGGCACGTTAGGGTTTATTGGTTGCTTGTCCAATCACCCCCGGCGATGGACAGTCACAGAAGTTGAATTATTACAAACCATTGCCCAGCAACTCGCGATCGCCATTGAACAGGCACAACGCTACGAGCAAACTCAAAAGCAAGCCCAGCGAGAACAGTTAGTCAACCAAATTACCGCCCAAACCCGCCAAAGTTTTGAATTGCCGACCATTCTCAAGGGCGCGATCGCGCAGTTATTAGAGGTGTTACAAGTCGATCGATGTCTTGTTCACTTAGTGGATGAAATCCCCCACGACGAAACATCGGATAAGGCGATCGGAGGGAAAGCTCGGGTTTCCCAGTATGCCGTTTCCCAGGAAAAGCATCTCTACGAAGTTTGTCGCCCCCCATTTGAAGTGTCTACCAACGAATTTGATGTGCATGGCCCCATTACCCAGTGGGTGATGGCCAATCAACGGCGGGTCGTGATTTCTAATGTGGCAACCGATCCTCGCATTGGCCCAGATAACCCTGAGTACCAGCGGGCGGAAATTAAATCTTCTTTGGTTGTTCCGGTGCAAACTAAAGAAACCTTGCACGCCATCTTGTACTTGAACCAATGTTCCCACATCCGCTTTTGGTCGAAAAATGATCAAAAGTTGGCGCAGGCGGTGGCCGATCAGTTGGCAATTTCCATTCAACAGGCGCGGCTTTTTGCCAAAACTCAACAACAGGCGATCGAGAGTGCAGCCCAAGCACGCCATTTAGAAGCCACCCTCCAAGAGTTACGGTTGACCCAAGCCCAGTTGATTCAGAGCGAAAAAATGTCCAGCCTGGGACGGATGGTCGCAGGGATTGCCCACGAAATTAATAATCCCATTAACTTTGTGCTGGGTAACTTAACCCATGTAGGCACATACATGGAAGATCTTGCCACACTGATCAAAGCCTACCAACATCGCTATCCCAATCCCTCTTTGGAGTTGCAGGATCTCCAAGACAATCTGGATTTAGAGTTTATTTTGACAGATTTGCCCTCAACTCTGAAATCCATGAAAAGCGGTGCTGAGCGGGTTCGTAGCATTATTTTGTCACTACGCAACTTTTCGCGATTGGATGAGGCCGATTACAAAGCTGTAGACATCCATGAAGGCATTGAAAGCACATTGACGATCTTACAAAGTTACATCCGTGAAGACATTACCATCACTCGTCAATACAGTGAGTTTCCCAAGGTGAAATGCTATCCCCGTCAAATTAATCAGGCGTTACTGAACATTTTAATGAATGCTGTGGAAGCATTAACGGATTGTTCGAGAACAGAGAAAATGATTACGATCGTCACCCACTTGATTCCTCACAGTTGGATAAACCCTGACGTTACAGAGAATCTTGCTGAACCCGAGGCAACTTTACGCATTGTAATTAAAGACAATGGGCCAGGAATTGAACCGAATGTGCAATCCAAAATCTTCGATCCATTTTTTACGACAAAAGAAGTGGGCCAAGGAACGGGGTTGGGGCTCACGGTTAGTTATCAAACGATTGTGGATCAGCATCAAGGCCGACTTAAGCTGATCTCCCAGCCGGGACAGGGGGCTGAGTTTGTGATTGAACTGCCGGTTGTAGTAGAGGTTTCTTCTGGCTTTCCGCGAGGTCGATCGCCCCGAATGTCACCTAC
The DNA here is from genome assembly GCF_050753345.1 of Alkalinema pantanalense CENA528. Classification (NCBI taxonomy): domain Bacteria; kingdom Bacillati; phylum Cyanobacteriota; class Cyanophyceae; order Leptolyngbyales; family Leptolyngbyaceae; genus Alkalinema; species Alkalinema pantanalense. Next base: position 17,629 of record NZ_JBLZFX010000094.1, read on the forward strand.
AACGCGCGCTTCTGCCAGCCATCTCCTTGCCAGTCCTCCGCCTAACTCACCGGAAGCTTGCACATTGCATGTTGTTTCCAGTTAACTTCCCGGTTCGTAGACCATTGCGGGCCGCAGTAACCAGCCATCTTCCAGGGCTTCTAAACGCGAAACCCCTAGGAACTGCCCTGTTTCTGCATGGATGCGTACCCATTCCGCGATCGCTTGCGTTACCTCTGGAAAAAAGATGCGTTGCCCTAAACACCAACGCCGAGCGAGTTCTGCCTCTAAGATCCAAATCGGTAGAGACTGTAACGCCTGCTCCGGTGGTATGGGGTGAAATTCGTTGGCTTCCATCTGTTGCGCGATCGTGTCGAGCGTCAAACTGGTGGCTAAATCAAACCCACCACTCGCGGTGCGGGTCAGTCCAGCCAGCGTGGCTCCTGTCCCGATCGCTTGGCCCAAATCGCGGGCGATCGCGCGAATATACGTGCCACCCCCACACACCACCGCAAGATCGATTTCGGGAAACATCCCACTGCGCCACTCTAGGATCTCGATCGCGGATACCTCCACCGTCCGCATCGGCACATCCACCACTTTTCCCGATCGGGCCAGATCGTACAGCCGCTGTCCCTGCACCTGAATCGCACTAAAGGCAGGGGGAATTTGTTCAAGGGTGCCAATAAATTTGGGAATGACTGCTTGCACTGTTGCCAACGTCAATTGAGGGACGGCCTCTTGGGTCAGAATTTCCCCTTCCAAATCATCGGTATTTGTTGTTAGGCCAAACCGCACGATCGCCCGATAGGCTTTTGTAGCGGGCAGAAATTGCAAGAGCCGAGTGGCTCGTCCGACGGCGATCGGCAATACCCCATCTGCTGCTGGATCTAAGGTGCCCGCATGGCCAATTTTTTTCGTTTTGAGCAATCGCCGTAGCCGTGATACACAATCATGGGAGGTCATGCCCAGCGGCTTATTCAGGTTGAGGAATCCATCCATGATCGAACACTTTCTCCATCGGGAAACAAACCCATCAACAAACAGCAAAGTTAATGGGAAAGTAATCACTTTGCTGATTTTTGAGACACGAGATGTTAATCTATCGACGCACCTGCGTAGGATCAAATTGAGTGACCAGGCTGAGACGCAACGGATTTTGACTAATGGATTGGGTATAGTTTGCAGTCAGGTACGGACGAAATTCAGGTTGATTCATAACGTAGGTGCCGAAAAACGCTAAGCTCAGCCCATTCAAATAACGTCGGGCTAGTAGAGGGTTAGGGCCAATCAATTCCGGTGGAATCGGTAAGGAGTTATTACGGGAATCGGAATCGGCTAGGAATGAAAAATGGGTTCCCCGATCGACCATCACGAGATATCGTTCCGGGGTATGGAGCCAAGTAAACGGTAGAACTTGTTCCAGAATCGATGGAGCAACGGTATCTGCATTGCCAGTAATCATCATCGTGGGCACTTTGATTTGGCTGATACTCTCTGCCCCCAAAGCCACACTACCAATGGGGTTGACCGCAATGACTGCCGCCACTCGGGGATCGCCCAAATAGTAAGTCTGATTGGACAGTTGCGCCGCTAGACATTGTAGTACTAGTGAAATGTTGAAGGTATTAACCTGCCTTTCCGGGGTGCACTGGGTCTTTGCCAAGGATTTGCCATTCAGTGGTGCGCCCGCCAAGGCCAAGGCCGTATAGCCTCCAAAGGATTGGCCGAGAACACCGACCCGTTGCAAATTAATGGATCGTAAACGACTATCCCCTTGGGCCTTTCTAGTCAGTTCGTCCAGTAAAAATGTAATATCCAAGGGCCGATCGTGGAATTCACTCGGTTCGGTCACTTCATCGGTCAGTCCTCGCAGCAACGCTCGCATTTGTCTAGCATTACTACCGGGATGTTCTGGGACTGCAACGGCAAACCCATGGGACGCTAAATGCTCGGCCAGGTATTTAAAGGTATTTAAATCAGATCCCAATCCATGGGAAATCACGACAAGTGGGACTGTATTGGTCGATCGTGTCACCGATCTCGGTAAATAGAGATTCATCGGGAACGATCGCCGTTTGACAAAGCCCGTCGAACTGACCCGACCCTCATCCCGCAAATTGAACGGCAATACATCCCAACTCGTTCGGCCCCGTTGGGTCAGATCCCCCAATGGTGTGGGGAGGGGCAAACTACTCACCCCTTGATTCGCTTGCGCTTCGATCGCTTTTGTATACAAATTTGTCCAAGTGACCAGTTTTTCTAGCTCATCGGCAATCTGGAGGGTGCGAAACAGATCGACGCGAATGCCTCGGGTAGGGAAATTGCGCACCACATTCAGGGGAGACAGTCCTTTTTGTCGATCGACCGCCGCTAAAATTAATGCTGCCCGAATCGCCTTGGCCCCATCCGTCCGTGCTTCTGGCTGGATCACCTGGCCCAACCGCCCCAGCAAAATTTCCCCCTGGGGACTGTAGAGAAACTGGGAAATCGCGATCGGACTGAGTTCTGCCTTGGCCTTGAGCACCGATCGTAGTTGTTGGCGCTGTTCCGCATTCACGTAACTGGTGTAGACATACAGGTCATCACTCAGTTCCCCCGAATCAGCGTACTTTTCCAACTCCTCAAAGGAGATCGATCGCTCCAGCAATCCGTAGGACAAATAAATTCGCTCTGCCGCTCGGGCGGGGACTGGTGCGATCGCTGTGGCAATCAAGCCCCCACCTAACAGCATGAGGCATTGTTTGAGCAGGGAGGAAGGGGCCAAAGAAGACAAGGAAAAGACACGCATGGAACTGGGAGACTTTGATTCAGACACCAAAATAGCATTCTCCCTGGAAATCGAGGTGGTTAGTGATCAGATTGCAATGTTAAAGTCTGAGTCAAGCCTGCTAGGGCTGAACCTGCCTATGCAATGGGTCAAGTGCTGCACAAGTTTACTCTAGGAATCTCAGGACGATCTAGCAACCATTCCTTCAGCGTTTGCCTCAAGGTTCAAGGCTGCGATCGCCTCTTCACACCAAGCCAGCCAACTTTCTTCGTAGCGTATACCATTCCGTAGGGTGAGATAACGACACCGTTTGTCCCAGGGCATCGTTTCGAGCGGCTGATGGAAACATTCCGCCTCAATTGAACGATAGGTTTGGAGCGTAACTTGGTGCTGTTGACGGTGGTGCTGGAGTTCCTGAAGTAACACCCTAGGCGACACATTTCCCCCACCAAAGACTTTGACTAGCAAATCATCCTTAACAGGGGAGACTTCGGTTGGTGTGGCAATCCAAGTTTGCAAAAGCTCCCGTCCTGCCTCAGTAATGGTCAGCAGTCGCTTATCGGGCCGTCCCTCCTGATGCACGATCGCACTAGAGAGATAGCCTTGTTCTTCCATCTTGGCTAGTTCGCGATAGATCTGCTGCTGGCTGGCGTACCAAAAGTACCCCACTGATCCCGCAAACCGCTTAGACAAGTCATAGCCACTGCAAGGCGTTTCCGAGATCGCAACCAAAATGGCATGGGATAACGCCATATGTCCCCCCAATTAAATACTCACCTTGTTGAGTATAACGTTCTTGCTGAATATGGCGTTGGTGGGTCTCCAGCATCACGCACTGGGTTTAACGACCACCACCCCATAGGCATTGGGAGTGAGATATTTTTGGGCTGCGGCTTGTAAGGCTTGGGGCGTGAGCGATCGCACCCGATCGGCATAGGTATAGACCGGATCTAGACTGCCCGTCATTGCATAGTAATAGCCATAGAGGTTTGTGCGATCGCTGGGCGTTTCGTTCCCAAACACAAATTGATTCGCCACTTGGATACAGACCTTTTCTAGTTCTGCCGCTGGAATTAACTCTGTTTGCAGGCGTTGTACATGGTCAATCATCGCCGCTTCCACAGTTTCCACATATTCCACGGGCAATTGGGCCGTTACGCAAAACAGTCCTTGGTGCTGATAGGTGATGTTGGTTGCACCGATGCCGGATACCAGACCGCGCTGTTCCCGCAGATCCTGTACCAGCCGTGCCGTGCGACCGTGGCCCAGAATATTGGACAGAACATCCAAGGCATAGGTTTCTTCCAAATCCACCACCCCAGGAACGCGCCAGATCACCATCAATCGCGCCTGCTGCAATGTCGGATCCACAAATTCTTGGCGGATAATTTGCTGGAAGGGCTGTTCCCCGGCGAAGGTGGGTCGCTCCGGGAGCGATCGCTGGCCGATCGACGACCCCGTCGATCGATGCGTGCCCCCCGTCCATTGCTCACAACTGCGCTCTACAGTGTGAATTAATTCTTCTACGGGCAGATTGCCCACAGCGACGGCGGTCATTTGCTGGGGCTGATACCAATGGCGATGGAAGTCTAGCATTTGACGAGAGGTCAGTTGCTCAATCACCGAAGTTGGCCCCAAGACGGGACGGCGATAGGGCAAGGTGCTAAAGCCCAAATCCAGCATGTGTTGATAAGTACGCCGACGGGCATTGTCATCCGATCGGCGAATTTCTTCTAAAACCACTTGGCGTTCCCGCTCAAAACCTTCGGCGGGAATGGCTGCATTCAACAGCACATCCAATTGCAATGGAGCTAAGTCAGCAAAATCCTGGGGCGCGGTGGTGATGTAGTAGTGGGTGTAGTCATGGCTAGTTGCGGCATTGGTGACGGCTCCCCGCTCTTCAATGCGATATTCAAATTCCCCACTGGCTAGCTGCTCAGTGCCTTTGAAAATCATGTGTTCCAGGAAGTGTGCCATGCCGTTAATGTCGTCACTTTCCACGATCGAACCCACATTCAGCCACAGGTTCAGCGTGACTGCATCAACGGGCATCTGTTCAGCAATGACGGTCATGCCATTGGCCAGACGGTGAATGGTTGGGACATTCAATGGGGTAACTTGTGGGGTTCGAACGAGAATTGAAGTCATTCTTGGCCTCAGAATTTGCCCTAGAGGGGCGATCGCGTCTATTGACGCCCTCTAGAGGTTGTTCCTATTTATCTTAATGCCCGAAGGAGAGATACCGCAGCCCAAAAGTTAGCCCTAATTGACAATTCTGAATTGTCAATCCAAAAATAGCAGCCCAGAAATTGCTATCTGGCTTCTGTAAATTGCATCCAGTGAATTGCATCCAGCCAATTGCATTTCATTGGCTCAATGGTGAATCACGACAGGCGTCCCAACCCTAGCCCAGTTATAGAGCCATTGCGCCGCATCGGGAGCCATATTGACGCAGCCATGACTCACAGGAGTGCCGAAGCTACTATGCCAATACGCACCATGAATGGCGTAGTTGCCGGAATAGAACATCGCATGGGGAACATCGGGCACTTCGTAGTCTGCACCGCGCATGGTCACCGATCGGAATTTTTCTTGAATTTCAAAAACGCCTGTCCGCGTGGGGGTGGAAGCTTTACCCGTGGAAACGATTTTGGCATCGATCCAGCGTTTCCCTTCCCAAGCAATCAGTCGTTGGCTGGATAGATCAATTTCAATCCAACGCTGTTGAGATTTTTTGAGGCTAGCAATTTCTTTTTGAATATAGCTAGAGGCTTCAGCGGCGGGAGGCGTGAAGGGTGTCTGCCATACCCCCGGAGCCAACGGTACCATGACGCTGGCTAGCACGATCGCGCTCAAAATTTGTTTCGATACCTGTCTTGCCCAAGACGGAGAAAGACCCAACATAACCGAAATCCTCACGAAAGAATGGTGAATGAAGCTGAATGACACCTCTGATTTTTATACTGCCCACAGAAAGGAGCTGATGCAAGCTGTTGCAGCAACCGAGGCTGAATTTTGCAATTTAATGCGTGGGTAGATAATGTATGGATAGAGAACGATCCAAGATCCAAGAGTCTCCCTTCGAAGTCATAGAAAGGATATCAACTCTACGATCGCCCCAAGTAGCGGCAGCAACGGCTTTGGTAGATAACATCAGCTACAAGTTCCACCCGCCCAATTCCTGAAAGGGCAAACCCAGCGGTGAACTTTATACTGGAAACATCAGGCATTCACGCTCCATCCAGCATAATAAACTCTCGGCATATATTTTTAGGAGTCCAGACAATCCCCATGGTTGAACTAGAACAAGCCCCTCTCAATCCAACGGTAATGAAGACGATCGAACGGCTGCGGTATCGAGTGACCGTCGGCGACGTTGCGACTCAGTCGGGGTTAGATCTGGCTACGACTGAGCGGGAAATTCAAGCGATCGCGGCAGCCGTAGGGGGACATTTACAGGTTACGGAAACCGGGGATATTGCCTACAAGTTCCCTGAAAATTTTCGGGATATTCTGCGGAATAAGTTTTGGCAACTTCAATTTCGGGAATCGTTGCAGAAAATTTGGACAGTAACATTTTATCTGATTCGGTTAGCGTTTGGAGCGTCATTACTGATTCTGCTGACTCTCGTTATCATCGGTGTAATTGTCAGCATTTCTTTCTACAAGTCTGATTCCTCTCGGAATGACAACGATCGTAGTTTTGGGACTTGGTTTAATTTCAATCCTTTCTGGTTATTTGACTTTAATTCATTACGTCCCGGTCGGCCCCGCTATCGGGAGGGCGATCGACCCACGAATTTCCTAGAAGCTATCTTTTCCTTTGTATTTGGAGATGGTGATCCAAACCGTAATTTAGAAGAGCAGCGGTGGCAGGCGATCGGGCAGGTGATTCGGCACCATCGCGGCGTGGTGGTTGCGGAACAGGTAACACCGTTTTTGGATGAGTTGGGAACAGGTTTTAGCCAGGAGTATGAGGAATATATGTTGCCTGTGCTAGTGCGATTTGGGGGGAGTCCGGAGGTTAGCGAGACGGGACAATTGGTGTACCGTTTTCCAGAAGTGCAGAAGACTGCGACCCCAAAGTCCCGCAAACAATCCACCGAGACTTTTTTAAAGGAACAGTTATGGCGGTTTAGCAATGCAGATGGCACGCTGTTGACGTGGGCTGCAATGTTGGGAATTCTGTTGTTAATTTTGTCCCTGTGGTCTGCGGGAATTTTGCCGGGTTCATTTCCTGCGCGGGGCATATTTCGATCGATTGCCCAAATTGCGATCGGCTACAGTGGATTTTACTTGGGAGTGCCATTAGTGCGTTGGTTTGCCTTAATGGGCAAAAACGATAAGATTTCTGCCCGCAATCGCGATCGTCAGTTTCGATCGATTCGCTTAGAAGAGCCGGATGCCCAAATCCAAGAAAAGCTCCAGTTCGCCCAACAGTTTGCTCAAATGCAGGCGATCGATGAGGCAAATTTGGCTTATACAACGGAGCGAGATCTACTCGATCAAGAAATTGAACAACGGGACAAACTAGATGCTGATTGGGAGAAACGCCTAAATGAATCTCAAAAGCGACAACGAAAAATTCTCTAGGGGATTTGCAAAGAAATAATATCCCCTCTTCATTCCCCTACCCTCCTACCCTTTTACTCTCCTA
>NZ_JBLZFX010000095.1:0-24308 GCF_050753345.1 Alkalinema pantanalense CENA528
AGATTCAGCATGAGAAGGCTCTGGGCTACTGCTTCACATTATCCATTATTTCCCAACACGTCTATTATCACAGCGATCGCAATCTTGCTTGGTTGGGATGTGCAAATTCAACTTTTTTTAGCGCCTCTTTTCCCAACATTCACGGTTTAGTTGATTTTTACGCTGGAATAACGTTGCGGTAAATTATGGAACCAGAACAACCCACCTCAAACCATTCTTCCTCCCCTTCCCACCGCTTCATTAAACAACCCACCCAAGCCACGATCGCGAAAATTGTCCATTGGATCAACATTATTAGTTTGATTTTAATGATTGGCAGTGGATTGCAAATTTACAACGCCAATCCTGTATTTGGGGGCCGCGAAGGAATGCACATTCCCAAGCTGTTGACCTTGGGCGGTTGGCTCGCGGGAGGCCGGAATTGGCATTTCGCGGTGATGTGGGTTTATTCCCTCAATTTATTGGTTTATGGGTGCTATATTTTCATGACTCGTCGCTGGAAGACGCGCTTTGCAGCAACTCAAGATCTAAAAGCATTGAAAGCCAGTGCTAATCCTAAGCGCAAACTTTTTGCTGGACATAAGTTAGTTTATACGTTGATTATCCCGCCTTTGTTATTGGCGATCGTCTCTGGATTGGCCATGTATAAGCCAGCGCAGTTATATTGGCTAGTTAATGTATTTGGAAGTTGGCAGAATTTACGAATCGTGCATTTCATTACGATTCCGATCGTATTGGGTTTTGTCATCCTCCATTCATTCCTATCCTTTCGGTTTGGGGGGATGCGGTTAATTCGATCAATGTTTTTCTAATTAAGATTTTGAGTCGATATTTTTGACGGCTAATTTTTTGTTCCAATCGCTGTAAAGGATAGAGAGTATGCGCTTAATTTTGCCCGATCGACATCTCTCACGGCGGAAATTACTGCAATGGTCTGGGGTAGCAGGTAGTAGCTTACTGCTCAATGCCTGTGGATCTAGCTGGGGTTCCACAGAGGTGGGAATTGTCACTGAACCGTTCAACCAAACGATCCAATCGTTAATGGTTTCACAGAAACCGATTCCGGAATTTTCAGTGAGTCAAATTGAACCCCAAGCACTCTTAATCAATTCCTTTGACATCACCCCCACCATCGATCCTAAAACCTTTTCGCTCAGCATTTCTGGCGAAGTCCAGCAACCCCTTGCCCTAAGCTTAGCGGACATTCAATCCATGCCCTTGACCTCAATGATTATTAGCCATGTTTGTGTAGAAGGTTGGTCTGCGATCGTGCAATGGGGTGGCATTCGCCTACGGGATTTAATCATGCTGGCTCAACCCAAAGCAGGGGTGCGGTATGTCTACTTCAAGTCAGCGGATGGCTACTACGAAAGTTGGGACTTAGCCTCTGCGGTTCATCCCCAAACCCTTTTGGCTTACCAGAAAAATGGCGAGCCGTTACCGATCGAAAATGGTGCCCCCTTGCGTCTGGCGTCCCCGATTAAACTGGGCTACAAGCAAAGTAAATGGGTCACCGAAGTTCGGCTACTGAAGGACTTACCTGCAGACCGAGGCTACTGGGTCAATCAAGGCTATGAGTGGTTTGCGGGTCTGTAGTCGCCCCTTGGCACTCTGGAAGCAAGCCCTCCATACCGCCTAGCAGTCTCCCGCAGTTTTTATCACCTCACCCCCCATCGCGCAACACTAGGCATTGGCCTTGAGATAAAGCTGATGGGTAAAGGGATACTCAATTAAGGTCGGCTTTTCGGGCAAATAACGGGCTTTTAAAAAGGTCTTCTGCTTCAGGCCCTGCAATTTACCGATCGGCATCCCTGTCGCAAACCGCTCCAAATGAGCCAACTTCCAGAAAATGGCCGCAGGTTTCCGATCTCCCGTTGTGGAGGCAGGCCGATGGATCGCCTTACCCCGATAGCGACCACCTCCAGATGCCGCCTCACAGCCGAGGTAAATGCCCTTCCAAGTCACTTCCGGGTTGAGGGGCTGATCCCCAGCCCGATCGGCGGCGTAGATAAACGTTTCGATCGCGCGGGTGCCCCGAATCTTTTCAATTTCACCAAAGGCTTCAAATTCCATACTGCCGTATACCACGTAGGATGGGTTAAACGCCTGAGCTTGTTGCGCTGAGAGGGCATCCAAGGCAGATAACAGGTGAACTTCGGGAACAGCGACCAAAATTGCGAGATTACGAGACGTTTCCATGAAAAGCGCAACAAAATACTAGAGTCAGCAATCCATGGAGGTTCGAGGCAGCAGTCCCGGCGCACCATGGCCCAATCCACATTACTAAACAACGGTAACGGGAACAACCGCTAAAATTTGGGAATCTGTCACCCAGGGATTTTTCCACCCAGGTTTCGATCGTGGGCACGATCGCTAGGTCAAAATGGCCCCGCCCAGCAAGCGGGTGTAGCGATACTTCAATTCCGCCGCCATGGCTGGCCACCGGGATAGGGTTGGATCTTTGTCGATCGCCTTTTGGGCAGCATCGCGGGCAATTTCCAAGACATCCTGATCCTCCACCAGACTGGCCAAGGCAAAATCTGGTAATCCCGACTGCCGGGATCCAAGCACCTCCCCAGGGCCTCGGAAGCGCAAATCCATTTCTGAGATAAAAAAGCCATCCTGGGACTGTTCCAGTACCTTCAGCCGTTGTTGGGCAGGGTCGCTGCGGGAACCGGTCATCAGCAAACAGTAGGACTGGGATGCCCCTCGACCAACCCGGCCCCGCAATTGGTGCAACTGGGACAGGCCAAACCGTTCCGCATGTTCAATCAACATCACCGTTGCATTGGGCACATCCACCCCCACTTCCACCACCGTTGTGGAAACGAGGATTTGGGTCTGCCGATCGCGAAAGGCACTAATCGCTGCATCCTTTTCCGCCGAGGTCATTTTGCCGTGTAATAATCCCACTTGGAATTCTGGAAACACCGTTTGCTGCAAGTCCCCATGGGCGACGATCGCCGATTTTAAATCCAGCTTTTCCGACTCATCCACTAAGGGTAGAACCACATAGACCTGCCGTCCCTGAACAATTTCCCGCCGCATCAGGTCATAGGCTTGCTGGCGATCGCGATGGCTGAGGACGGTCGTTTGAATGGCCTTACGACCGGGGGGCAACTCATCAATTTGACTCACATCCAAATCCCCGTGCAACGTTAAGGCCAACGTGCGGGGAATCGGCGTAGCAGTCATGGTAAGAACGTGGGGATTTTCGCCTTTTTGTTGTAACCTTGCCCGTTGTTGCACGCCAAAGCGATGCTGTTCATCAATTACCACCAAGCCCAAGCGATCGAACTGTACTGGATCTTCGATCAACGCATGGGTTCCCACCAGCAAAGGCAATTCCCCCGTTTGCAACTGGGTGTGAATTTGTCGTCGTTTGGCGACCTTGGTCGATCCGGTTAATAATTCCACGGGTAAATGCAACAGCGTAAACCATTGAACCAATTTCTGGTAATGCTGTTCTGCTAACACTTCCGTGGGAGCCATGAGCGCCCCCTGGTAGCCCGCTTGAATTGCGGCGAGTAAGGCAATCACCGCCACCACGGTTTTCCCCGAGCCCACATCCCCCTGTACCAGGCGATTCATCGGCGTCGTTTTTTGCAAATCCCCCAGAATATCCTGAACCACCCGCTGCTGGGCTCCGGTTAATTCAAACGGCAACACTGTATAAAACTGATCTAACAATGAGCCTTCGGGTGTCAGAACAACGCTAGTTTGCTGAATTTGTTGTTGGTAACGCCGGGAGAGTAGCCCTAATTGTAAATAGAAAAATTCATCAAAGACTAATCGCCGCCGTGCGGATTCTAACGCCGATCGATCTTCAGGAAAGTGAATGTTCGCGATCGCGGTTTGCACTTCCATCAAAGCATACTGTTCGCGCAATCCTTGGGGCAGGGTTTCCTGCAATTGCTGGGCAGCGGGCAACCCCGAGACCATGGCCCGCCGAATCAAATCCGCACCCACCCCTTCCGTCAGCGGGTAGACGGGTACAATGCGCCCCACGGATTCAGAATCAATTTCGCCACCATACTCTAGGACTTCAATTTCTGGGTTGTCCAGGGTCAGACCAAATTTAGTTTCCTTAACTAACCCAGAGGCCGCCACCGCCGCACCGGAGGGGTAGAGCTTTTTCTGCTGCTCCTGCCAACCACGTCCGGAATAGCGGCTGCCCATGTAAAAGCGACTCAGCTTCATCCGCCCGGAGGAATCACGAATCGTTACTTCAAAGATCGTGAGTTTAGGATTTTTAGAACTGGTAAAGCAATTGCTGGAGGTAATGCTACCCACAACGGTTACGGTTTCCCCTGCTTTCAATTCCCGAATCTTGGCTTGGCGAGCATAGTCAATGTGATCGCGGGGATAGTAATACAGCAAATCCCGCACGGTGAAAATGCCCAACTTCGCTAGCTTTTCCGCACTTTTGGGACCAACGCCGGGGAGATAGGTCACCGCTTGTTCTAGATCAACCTTGCGGCTTCCCGTAGCTTTGGTGGCAGGGGTGACGGTTGCCACTGGTTGACTCGATCGCTGACTTTGGGAGCCCCGATCGGAAAATTTTCCAGCAGCTTCCTTAGCGGCGATCGCTGAAGTTTGCTCCGATGGGGCTAGCGCTTGCGAAGAATCCTGGGTGACCTCTGCCAACAGCTTCTTCGTTTGGTGCAGCAGGCGGCGCGTGTCGGCCACCAGGTGTTGCCGTTGGGCAAAGCTGAGGTCACTGTAACGGCCATAGTCTGCGGCCAATTCCTGGATTTTTTGGCGCTCCGATCGGCCCAGTTCCGGTAAGGGCTGGCCCAAACTCAGTTGCAAAAACTCACTGAAGCGGTACTGGTTGCCTTGCAGGTCATTAAAGCCATTTTCCGCTTCCACTGAGAGCGCTTTTTGTAGCCGCAAAAAATCCATAGGCAACCTAAACTGGAGAGGGCAGGATATCCCTAGCTTGTGTAAATTCCCCTGTATTCTACTCGCAAATCTCCTATGGCTTCTACGATCGATTGGACGGCCCTGACCGCAGAACTCAACGGCATTGAATGCATCAGCGAACCGACGCAGGTGGCCAAACTGTCCCAGGATTATTACCACTTCAGTCCAATTTTGCAGCCGATTTTTGCGGAAAAACGGGGGGATCTGGTCGTCAAACCCGCCAACGAAGCGGAGGTGATCCAAGTGGCCAAAACCTGCGTGAAATATCGTGTGCCGCTGACGGTGCGGGGGGCCGGAACGGGTAACTATGGGCAATGTGTGCCGCTGGCGGGGGGCGTGATTCTGGACATGACGAAAATGACAGCGGTGAAATGGGTCAGGCCCGGTGTGGCCTGTGTGGAACCGGGGGCCAAGTTAGCCGCGATCGATAAGCAAACCCGTCCCAGCGGTTGGGAACTGCGCATGGTGCCTTCCACTTATCGAACTGCGACGATCGGTGGCTTCATTGGCGGGGGTAGCGGCGGCATTGGTTCCATTACCTACGGGCAACTGCGCGATCGGGGCAACCTGAGATCGGTCAAGGTGGTGACCATGGAGGAAGAACCGCGCGTGGTGGAACTGCGGGGCGAGGCGGTGTACCAAGTGGCCCACGCCTACGGCACCAATGGCATCATCACCGAATTGGAAATGCCCCTCGCTCCGGCCTTGCCCTGGGCGGAAGTCATTGCTACTTTTCCCAGCTTTATGGCAGCGGCTCGCTTTGGACAATCCTTAGGCGACGCCGATGGCATTCTCAAACGCTTAATTACCATTTGTGCCGATCCAATTCCCCAGTATTTCACCGCCTTGCGTAGTTGCATTAACCCAGGTACCCACGCAGCATTGATGATGGTGTCAGAGGATTGCTTGGAGCCCTTGCGGGAACTGGTGCAGGACTGTGACGGCCAAGTCACCTACGAGAAGCCTGCGGAGGACAGTCAAAAGGGGATTGCCCTATGGGAATATACCTGGAACCACACGACCCTACACGCCCGATCGGTTGATCCCAACCTGACCTACTTACAAACCCTGTTTCCCTACGATCCCAACTTAACGCTAGTCGAGCAGATGTATCAAGAATTTGGCGATGAAGCGATGATGCATTTGGAATTCCTGCGGGTGGCGGGTCGCACCACTCCGGCAGCCTTGCAACTCGTGCGCTTTAGCAGCCCGGAACGCCTACAAGCCATCATCGATCGCCTAGAAAGCCTCGGCGCGATCGTTTTTAATCCCCACGCTTATACGATCGAAGATGGCGGCATGAAGGCGATCGACCAAGCCCAACTCACCTTTAAACAACAGGTTGATCCCTATGGCTTACTCAATCCCGGCAAAATGCGCGGCTGGAACGAGATGCAGCCTTCATAGCCAAACTACGATCGTCCTAGGTTCAAGATTTGATCAGCCGTTAAAGAAAATTCTGGCACGATCGTCGATCGCAGGGGAGTATCCCCAACATAGACCGTGTCCTCATACTGACCCTGAATCCACTGACACAGCACCACTTGCTGACGTTCGGGATCAACAATCCAATATTCGTTGATGCCACGGGCCGCATACTCCGTGCGCTTGTAGCGATAGTCCCGTTCGCGATTGCTTTCTCCCGGCGAGACAATTTCAATCACCAACACGGGCGGCGGCATCTCATGGGTGATGATGTTGCGGCGTTGTCCCTGAAGCGCAGCATAGCCTTCTTCATCCAAAACTGCTAAATCGGGTAAGCGCACCTTGGCCTGACGACCACTGACAACTATTTCTAAATCCTTCAGATTAATTAAGACAATCGCGATATATTTCGCCAATTCCAGCATTAACAACTTGGCAATCCGGCAATTATCTGGAGACTCCGTTGGCATTTCTACTAAAGTTCCATTGACCAGTTCATACCGTCGCTCAGTGCCATCTTCGTAGTTGAGATAATCCTCCAAAGTGAACGATCGAGGCGTTTGAGAAATGGCTATTTGAGACATTGAAGAACCTCTACGAGCGATATCCCATGAGTCTCCCGCGAGACCACCTAGTTGCAAGTATCCGTTGAAGTCATACCGGATACAGGCATCCAAGATTCTGTTCTCACTTTAACAAATTTCCTTAGCACAAATTTCGCTAGTACAAGTTCGCTCTAGCACAAATGCCCTTGGCGACTCAGAATTGCTAGAAAAGAGACATCCAGCCCTTCGGCATCGCCCCGAGACGACAATAACGATTTATCTCAAACAAACAACCTAATATGCTCCACCTTGGGAACATCAGGTTAACCTATTGAAAGAGCATTCATTTGGTTCCATTGGGGCAAATTCATGGCTATGCGTCGAATTTTTCTTCCTGTACTGTCTGCCTTGACCTTAGGTTCAATCGGGCTCAGCCCTCAGCCAGGAATGGCGCAGTCCTCTCCCCAATCGCCCCTTCCAGCACTGGCACCGTCCCAAACTACGATCGCACCACCGTCCATTAGCAAAATTTTACCCGCCGATACCGCAGGCATTTTCCTAATGAATCCCGATGATGCGTTGTGGGAAGATCTGGCGAAGTTTGGCCTCTTTCCCCGCGATTTCACAACTCCGGGGTTTCTCTTTAGCCCGATCGTTGGGAGCGTGAATTTCTATACCGATGTGCAACCGTGGCTGGGGGGCTCCGTCGGAATCGCACTGCTCTCTGGTTCTGGCATGTCGAACACCCGTATGGTGATGTTGGCTCCGGTAAAAGATGCTACACCGATTCCCAAATTCCTCGATCGGGTAAAGCAGCAACAACGCAAACCCCCGATCGAACAAACCTACAAGGGTGTGACTCTTCTCGTTTGGGAACCCGAAGCCCTAGGACCTTCTGAGTTGCCTGACAAGGCTCCCAGCGATTCCCCAGAACAGGACTCCCCAGAACAGGACTCCCCAGAAAAGATTGAAGCGATAAGAACCCATTCCCCACAACCATCGGCGAACCTGTTAAGTCTTGCTGTTAAATCTGATCCGGTTTCTGTTACTTCTTCAAAGGTTTCAGATACTTTCTCAACGATTCCATCTAACTTATCAAAGACTCCTCGAATCTATTCCAATTTCCAATCCACTGAGAATTCGATCGCCATTACAAACCCAGCCAGCCCAGACAACGTTCCCCTCCCCTCGCCACCGCAACCCCAAACCCCTCGCCCCAGGAAAGTCTTCAAATTGCCGGGGTACGCGATCGCCTATCTACCGAGTGGGTACGTGGTCAGCGCCACCACCCCAGAAGCCATCCGCAAACTCATCGACGCCCAAGAACAACCCGATCGCCTGAGTGAAAACCCCGGATTCCAAAAAACCTTCAGCGATCCGCGTTTTCCAAAATCATTATTTATGGGCTTTGGTAGTTACAGCAAACTGATCGCTTCCAGCCTGGAAGATACAACTCAAAATTTGCAAGATTTCCCGTTTGCCATGCCATTCCCGCTACCTAATGCTTCACCGGATTTGGCGCAGACATTGGAAACATACTATGGTGAGATTTCGGGCTTTGCTTGGGCCCAGCCGGAAGGACTACGGATGCAAGGCTCCCTCACCTTTAAGAAGCCCATCCCACCGGAAATGATTCAGGCAGTCACAAGTCCAAATCTCCTGCCGGAACGGATGCCCCAAGTCACCTACGGCATGACCAATAGTACTAATTTGGCCTTCTATTGGAAAATCTTTAATCAGGGCATTGAACTCAATCCGAGATTCAAAACGGGAGTGGAAAATTTTCGCAAACTGTCGCAGAGCTTAGTGGGGCTTGACGATCGTGATATTTTCCCCTGGATGGATAAGGAATATGCAGGGTTTGTGTTTCCGACCCAGGGCGGATTCTTTCCAACCATGGATCCCAAGCTTGCGATCGGGGTTGGGATGCTGATTCAGACGAGCGATCGGGCAACGGCGGAGAAAACTCTAACAAAGGTCGATAATCTCATCACCACCCGTTTTGCGAAGGACTTTACGATCAAGCCTCGGGAGATTAAAGGCCAAAAGTTTACCAGTTGGGAAGTGGCCGCCCCCTCCAATGCCCCCAGGAAAAGGCCGAATCCGACCTCCGGTTCGGCGTCTAAAAAGGCACCGAGCAAACCCTCCACGCCCTTGGTTAGCATCCTCTCCCATGGCTGGGTGGCTCCGGATACGCTGATGGTTGTGAGCGGCATTGATAGCGCCACTAATTTAGTGCCTACACCTTGGACAAAGCTGTCCGACTCAACTAATTTCCAAGCGGCGATCGCACCATTGCCCCAACCCAACATGGGCTATTTCTATCTCAATCCCAGCGCAATGATTGCGTTGGCGAACGGATTTGGCTTTGGGGAAGTCTTAAAAACACCGATCTACAATGAACCCGATCGCACTGTAGGAGATGTGGTTGGTAGCATTCGTAGTTTGAGTGGCACCAGTAATATTGAGAGCAATTCTATCTCCTCTGACGGATTTTTAGCGTTGGCCTCTCGGCCCCTCAAACCGTTGACCGCTCAGGAATTAATTGAACTCGGCGACAAAAAAGGATTAGGGGATAGTGATAGCGCGATCGCCAATTACAACCGGGCATTACGGCTTGAACCAAATAACAGCGAAGTCTATTTCAAACGAGCCATTGTCCGACAGCAAAGTAGTGACTTTGTAGGCGCGATCGCGGATTTGGATCAGACCCTTGAGAAAAATAGCCAAAATTCCACGGCCTACCTGTTACGCAGTTTAGCGAAGAGCAAACTCTACGACTTTCCCGGCACGATTGCCGACAGTACAGCCGCGTTAAAGCTGAGCCAACCGCCATCGGCCAAAGCCTACGAAGTTCGAGCCTACGCTAAGGTGGAACTGGAAGACTATCCCGGCGCGATCGAGGATGCGACGCAAGCTATCAACCTCTATGAAGCCAATGCTATGCCGTCAGATATTAAGAATGCTGGATCAAACTTTACCCTGAGTAGGATTGTGGGGGGAGACAGCCATACTTCGTTAGGCAACCGCTGCTACGCGCGGGCACAGCTAGGCGAGTTTGCCAAGGCGGTAGAGGACTGTAATCAGGCGATCGAATTGGATATGGCAGAGGTGGAGGCGGAACTGTTTGCGGCTCGTTGCTATGCACGGGTTGGCTTGGGTGAAAAGATAGCCCTGAAGGAAGATTGTGGTTGGGCTCTGGAACTTAACCCCGACAGTCCTGATGTCCATGAAGCCCACGGCTTAGCCCGTAAACGCCTTGGCGACCTCAAAGGGGCCGAGATTTCCCTCAAAAAAGCCAAGGATCTTTACCAAAAACGGGGCAATTTAACCGCTGTGCAACGGGTAGAACGGGCGATCGCGAGCTTGCCCCAAAAGCCCTAAGGCTCATTTCTAAATACCATTCAAAACGGGGCAGATTCAGGATTCAATACTGGTTTAATGCTCCGTTTTATCTTAAGTAAAATTAAAACAGTAGTTCGATCGGCAATTGATTTATTTACAGCCAGTAATTATAAAATCAGTGATTATACAGTTGCATTAATTAGCAAGCAGAATAGTGATCCTTCTTCTATTGTTAAGAACCCTTAGCACTGTGCACAAAAGCAACAGGGTATTTAAAGACAGGATATGTTTAAGCCATTTTCTCTTTTAAGTTTGAGTAAAGTCACCGTAATTACAGCAAGGCTCTGTCAGAATTGTTTTATCAAGATTTGTCCAGGGTTTTGTCGTTCTCAGTGAGAATTTATTGCCTTAAGCATCCCACCGCAAGATACGCATACTGTGAGATACGCATTAATACCTCCAGTTTGACACCTTAATGCAACATTGTTTTCAGAAATTTGTCTTGACATAGACATTATGAAATCAATGCTATGCATTACGGTCTGAGCATTACGGTCTGATCTTTAGCAGATCCCTAACATCAGATATCAAACGGAGATCGATCGAGGGCTAGGGGGCTTGAAAGGAAGATAAAACTAGCATTTTCCATCACATTTCTCGTGGCTTATTGAATTAGATTTCAGTAATTGAGTCGCTAGCAAATTTCGATCGTTCAAAATTGGTATCCGTTCTTTCAGATAGCCAACTTTCTCTCCAGTGCGCTGGATTTGTCTTCCTATTGTTTTTGTCATCTAAGCATCTACCTTCGAAATCCGTACTTCATTCACGACTCTCGAAGGAGAACAATCCCATGATTCGCATTCAGCAATTAGCTTTAGTATCCACCGCTGTCACCTTAGTTTCTTTTGGTGTGGGCAATGCTGCCCAAGCTGCGAGTATCGTCACCAATGGCGGATTTGAAGATCCGGCACTCTCCACTGACGGCACGTTCTTAATTCAAAACCCGATTCCTGGATGGACTCAAACGGGGGGCGTAGCTGGTGCAGGTATTGAGATTCAGCGCCGCGCCGCCGGTGACCCCTACGAAGGGAACCAACTCACCGAGCTAGATGGCAAGAGTGTGACCGAGATTTCCCAAGATTTAGCGACTGTGATTGGGCAAGTCTATAAGCTGACGTTTGCCTTTTCCGCTCGTCCGGAGAACTGGCCCCCCAATTCCGGCAATGCAACCCCTGGTGGCGCATCCAAACTCAGTATTATGAACGTTTCCTGGGGCGGAACGCTGGTAGATACCCTCAAGAAGGATGGTGCAGGGCTGAGCAACACAGACTGGAGTGTATATACTTACTTCCTAAAAGCAACGGCAAAAACAACGCGCCTCAGTTTTGGCAACTTGACAGAACCTTCGGACACCTACGGCTCCTACCTGGATGACGTGAATGTGACCGCAGTCCCCACCCCTGCACTATTACCGGGACTGGTGGGCATGGGAATCGGTCTGTTCCGCAAACGGAAAAATCAATTGGACGCAGTCGCTGAATAACACAGTCGCTGAATAACACAGTCGCTGAATAACGCTTAGTGGGTAACCCGATCGCGGATCTGACCCTTGAGATTTTCTCCTAGTGCTTTTAGGCATAACGGGAAAGTCTCAAGGGAATTTCGTCTTGAGGGGATTTCGATCGTGCGTCAGATCGAGCTTCCACCCAGAATCACGACAACGATCGCCCGTCTAAACACTCTATTACAGCTTTATTTCTCAACTTGGACGCCGCGCCAAAAGGCAATATAGCCTTTGATTTGCTTAGCCGCATCCTTGGGCTCAGGATAATACCAAGCGGCATCCTTATTGACTTCGCCATTGACGACGATCGTGTAGTAGCTAGCAATTCCTTTCCAGCCACAGGTTGTATGCGTGCTACTTTCCTGGAAGTATTGTGCATCGATCGAATCCGGTGGAAAGTATTGATTGCCTTCCACAACTTCACAGCGATCGCTCTGGGCTAAGACGACTCCATTCCACATAGCTTTGGGCATTTGTTGTTCCTCGGTTTAACAGTCATCACTGCACGTTTGGACAAGTCCCCCCTCAGTCGATCGTCCAGTTTTGAGCAATTTCCCAAGAGGGCTCCGTCCAATTCTATCAACTGGGATTGTTACAATTCAGCTTTTCTCGATTTCTTTGCGATACCTGCGGGTCTTTGCGATGCGCTTTCGATGCCATAAGAGTCCGATACAATTAAGAGAAAGGCTGGTATTTTCTTCGATCGACTCCCTCCCATGACCCAGTTCCAAATCCCCACCATTCCTCCTCTAGAAAACGGCGATCGGCTCACCCGTGCTGAATTCGAGCGCCGTTATCAAACCATGCCGCACCTGAAAAAAGCAGAACTGATTGAAGGAGTTGTTTACTTGCCTGCTGCCCTACGCTTCAAAACCCACGCTGATCCTCACAGCAACCTATTGGGTTGGCTCTGGTCGTACAGAATTGCCACTCCCGGCCTAGAACTGGGCATCGAACCCACAGTCAGGTTAGATCTGGGCAATGAACCCCAACCCGATGCAGCCCTCTTCATCAGCGAAGCCTGTGGGGGACAAACTCGGATCAGCCCCGATGACTACATCGAAGGTGCACCGGAACTGTTGGCGGAAATTGCAGGTAGCAGCGTTGCCATTGATCTGGGCGATAAAAAGCAAGCCTACCAACGCAATGGCGTCCAGGAATACATCGTTTGGCGCGTCTACGATCGCGCGATCGATTGGTTCGTTCTGGAAAATGGCGTTTACACACTCCTACCGATGAATGAGGCAGGCGTGATTCGTAGTCGCCTCTATCCGGGCTTATGGCTGGCGGTCAATGCCATGCTTTCTAGTGAGATGCAAGCAGTCATGGCGACGTTACAAACCGGGTTACAGTCTGCGGAACACGCAGCCTTTGTGCAAAAGTTGGCGCAACGGTTAGCAACCTTTTGAGTTACAAGGACTTACCCATGAACTGGATTATCCGCAAATCAGGAGAGATCGCGATCGATTTTGTTCCTCCTGCCACATTTATGGACTGGTTAATTGAGCAAACTCCAACCCTCTTAAATTGGGTAGATCCCTACAGTGATCGCCGTTTAGACTCCTACGGCCAAAAGTCGGTCTTACAACTCTTGCAAGCAATACGTCAGGGCGCAGAAGAAGAAATTCGTCAGCATTACAGCACTCGCGGTAAACTGCCTCAAGATCCTGCTATTCGCCAAACGATATTAAACCAATTAGTTGCTCAAACTTTGGAAAAACAACCCCATTGGCAATGGTTACAGGAGCTAGAGTCAGTGCTATTGTTGGCATTAGCAGAAGACCTATCGATAGACTGTATTGGTGATTAAACTGCTGAGATCATTACCTGTTTTCTTACAGCCTCCCACATTACTATGCGGAAGGCTTTCAACGGTTGTTCTGCTAGCTGACCCAATACACCTAGCATCACCTTACGAATTCACGTAGGCGATCGCTGGCGTCTTCGAGTTGTTTCGCGCCGGATTTGATGACTTGGTGGCAGGTGAGGGTCGGCAGTAGGTTTGTCAATGCCGTGAGCGTGGCAATGTTACCATGACCACAGAGGAGACTGATAGCAGCCGCTAACCCGATCAAGCTACTGGCGGCACTGCTCCACAGCCCCAGGTGATAGTATTTTTGAGCTAGATTAAAGCTCTCGCGAGATTGGCGAAGAATTTCTTGCTGAATTTGATTAGACATGGTGATATTGGCCTTAGAAATCAGTGGACTGGGGTTGGGCTAGCTCTCAACTGGTTCCCACGATAAGGCTTGTCAATTCTGGGTTTGGGGATGATCGGCAGGGATGATCGGCAAGTTTTGCAAAAGTGATTATGATGGAAGATGAGCCAGCTTGAGGTGGGGATACAATCGCATGACTAATCTTGTAGAAGCATTACATTCCGCCCAGTTTGTAATCAATTCCAAAGGTGAAAAAGTCGCTGTCCAACTCAGTCTCCAAGCTTGGCAACAAATTTTAGATTGTTTAGAAAATCAGGAAGATCAAGCGATCGTTCGATCGACTCAAAGCCAATTAGCGGAATTACAAGCGGGGAAGACTCAGGGAAATTGGCTGGATTGGAACGCTGTCGCCAGTGAATGGTATGCGCCCGGATGAGTTGGATTAGGCGACAGTTTTTTGTGAGTGTCGTAAAATTGTGGGACGAGTTGCGGATCTTCCGCAGAATAGGTGGGGATCTTCCGCAGGAGCGATCGTGCCGCAAGGGTCAGAAAAACAGTGCAAACTCACACCACGGGGCATTCAGAAACTAGAGAATGCACTGGAAGATCACTTTGGAAATCGACCAGCAGACAGGCAAGTCGCAGAGGCTTTCAGCATCGATCGCGAAACGGTTGCGAAAATTCGTAATGGCAATAAAGCAAGTACCCGTGGTTCGATCGATCGCCTATTTAGTGCCTTGGATTTAGATCTCCTTGAGGATGATTATGAGAAGCTAGCCAGCACCAGAAGCGCAACGATCGTCGCAACGAATCCCTTCGATCACACAGATTTATGGGGCTGTGATGAGTTGTTACGGCAGATTTTTGAGCGATTGGGGAAGGGGGGCAGTCAGGCGTTAATTGGGCCAGCAGGCTGCGGGAAGTCACAGATTTTGAGAGCGATTGTTCAACAAGGATCCCAACAACTAAATCGTGAAGACTCAACTTTCTTCTACATCGATATGCGTCTAATTCGTGATGAGAAGGGATTTTTTGAGGAGTTATGCACAGCATTAGATTTTGAATATTGCGATCAAAATCAGCTACGGCGAAAAATTATCAAAACTAAACGTTCCCATGTACTATGCCTAGATACAGTACACATTTTACTAGAACCACCTTTCCCAAAAGCTACGCCAAACTGGTTGAGAGGAATGGCTGAGATGCCAAATTCACCTTTGCAGTTAGTGGTGGCAAGCCGCAAGAATTTACAAGAATTGGCACACGATTACAGCATTAGTTCTCCTTTTGTTGATTTTTTTGCAGGACAGACTAGCATTTTAAATTACTGGAGCTTGGCTAGTGTTGAACAGTTTATACAGGATAAATTGATAGGCACTGGGGTATCATTCGATCAAACAATAATTTATGAAGTTTGGAAAAATACGAATGGCAAGCCTAAAGAAGTACGAGAGATGGTAAAGAGACTTTATAATGCAGAGATACAGTAGCCAGTTTCAGGAAACCTTTTTGTTTGACAAGTAGGAAGGGATAGATTAGGTCTTTTGAAAGATAGATGAGGTATCTGAGAAGGTTAAAGTTTATGTTCGTGCTCCATTTACTGTAATGAATTTAATTTTATAAAGATAAAATTTAAAAAATCTTACTTTTATTACTGTCACAATCAAAATTCATTCATAGGGTACGTTGAAAGCGTAATCACAATATCTCTATCCTCCAATTACTTCTCTTGCACCGTAAATAATTTCATTATCTGTAGATGAAAACTTCTATAAAATAGCTAAACCCATGGTTATACCTATTGAATCTACTAGAATTATCTCTCCCATCTCTAATCCCTACATTGTCGGCCCGCCCGTCACTGGTAGTCTCTTCGTCGGACGCGAAGACATCCTCAAAACCCTCGAAGAACTTTGGCTCAAACCTGGCCAAGTTGAATCCGTCGTCATCTACGGCCACCGCCGCATGGGCAAAACCTCCATCCTCCGCAACCTCCCCGGACGCTTCGGCACCCATACCCACATCATCAACTTCAACATCCAAACCCTCGGCACCCTCCCCAGCACCCAAGAACTCATCTTCGCCCTCGCCCAAACCCTCTACGACGACCTCCCAGCCCCCCTCCAAACCGCCATCCCCGAACCCCAACTCACCGACTTCCCCACCCCAGAAAAAGACTTCCGTCGCTGGCTCAAAAAACTCGAACCCTACCGCCAAAACCACCGCTTCATCATCGCGATCGACGAATTCGAACTCATCGAAACAGGCATCCACGAACAACGCTTCGACGCCAGCCTCATCGGCCATTGGCGCGGCATCCTCATGGACTTCCCCTGGATCATCTTCGCCTTCGCCGGACTCCACACCCTCCAGGAAATGACCCAAAACTACTGGAACCCCCTCTTCGGCAGCGTCCGCAAAATCCCCGTCAGCTTCCTCAGCCCCGCCGCCACTAGCAAACTCATCACCAACCCCAACGACGACTTCCCGATCGACTATGACCGCGATGCACTCTTTGGCATCTATAACCTCACCGGCGGCCAACCCTACCTCATCCAACTCATCTGCCAAAACCTCGTATCCCGCTTCAACCAACTACGCTTCGAGCAAAACCAAGAAATCGAACCCCTATTTACCGACGACGACGTAGCCGCGATCGTCAACCACCCCCGCTTCTTCCAGGAAGGCAGCGCCTACTTCCGCGCCATCTGGGATCAAGCCCAAGAAACCAACGCCGAAACCCAACTCGCCATCCTCCGCCACCTCACCCACGACCCCGCCACCGCCTCCCAACTCCAAACAGCCCTCAACCTCCAACCCGATGACCTCGCGATCGGCCTCCAACTCCTACTAGACCACGACATCATCCAACTCAACCCCGACGATCGCTACGAGTACCGCGTCGAACTCATGCGCACCTGGGTCGCCCGCACTCAAATGGCCTAGCATTCTCTGTCCTTAATCAGAGTCCTTAATCCGACAAACTACTCTGCGCCCGACGAATCATCTTATTGACATCCTCATTGCCATTCATAGGCATCATTTCAATCTCAGAATGCTGTTGCTTAAATACCCGAAAAATTTCATCCGCAAAGGCTTGCCCGATCGCTTCCACCCCAGCAAAATCAAAGATCACAACTTTAAACTTATCCACGCTTGCCAATAGCCGTTTCGCTTGAGAGCGCGAAACCAACATTTCATCACCGTACTGCGCTAACCGCACGGGTACCACTGTTTTCGTGAAAGCGTAGTCATCTCCCGACGAAAACTGGTCGAACACTTGCTTAGAGGTTCTCGAAGTATTGTTACTCAGACGCATAAAAACAGATGTACCAGAACCAGGCATTTGCCGCTCAGCAATCCAATCCTCTGCCCTGTGAAATTGATGAGAAAAATGCACAGTACCCGAAAGGATATCAAACGCATCAAACATTCGTGATGAGAAAAAGATCCCTTGACCACTATGGCGTTTCGGGTCAGTAGTCAATTTCCCTTTAGACAATTCCAGAACAGCATGACGTTCATCATAGAGATTCAATTCCCGTTGAATTTTTTTAAAAATTCCTTCT
Source organism: Alkalinema pantanalense CENA528 (assembly GCF_050753345.1). NCBI lineage: Bacteria > Bacillati > Cyanobacteriota > Cyanophyceae > Leptolyngbyales > Leptolyngbyaceae > Alkalinema > Alkalinema pantanalense. The sequence goes on from NZ_JBLZFX010000095.1 coordinate 17,534, forward strand.
CCATCGTCATGAATAAATATTTCGGTATTGATTGCATTTCTTTTAAAGACAATACCAACATGGCGACCTAACGAGTGATCGATCGCGTTATTCAACATTTCAGTAAAACCGTAATACCAAATAGACTGAACGTTATCAGGCAAATCTGCAATGAGCGACTTGATATCAGAATCCCATACCCGATCTTCTTCCAGATGACTTTTCAGAGAGTAAGTTTTCGTCCATTCCACCAACGGATGTAACCGATAGCGCTTACTTCTGGTTGCCCCCTCAACAACAATTGCATTTTGTTTGACCAGAGCCTGAATATGTCGATTGATAGCCTGCCGACTCACGCCAAATTCTTGCGCCGCCAAAATAGCCACATCCTGCGGATGTTCTTCAACATGGGACAAAATAAACTGACGAATCTGCTCACTTCGCTTCAGAAGTTTTGACACATCACACCTCCCTTCGCTTGTCCTAATTATTTGTCAACCAAACTCAACTAGATTGTCAACTTTTTGAGATCTAATTGTCAACTTTCTGGATGTAGTACCCGCCTCCCCCTCAATCCCTCCCATGCCCATCCACCTCGCCCACCAGCAACCGTGGTAGGTTAAAGTTCTCGTAAAATTTCGCCACAATTCTTACCCAACCCGTGCCATCCCGCCTAGTCTGGTAAGAAATTGTCCGGTCAGTAATTTTTCGGAGTTCACGCCTTTCCCAGCCCAAACCCATGCAGCAGAGCCGCCAGCCCTTAACCCAATTCCGTCAAGCGATCGATCGTCGTGACTTCCTCGTCACCGCCGAAGTCGCCCCGCCCAAGGGCACCAACCCCGCCCACATGATCCAAATGGCCAGCCTGCTCAAAGGTCGCGTCCACGCCGTCAACATCACCGATGGTAGCCGTGCCGTCATGCGCATGGCCTCACTGGTATCCGCCCTGCTGCTACTGGAACAAGGCATCGAACCCGTCTACCAAGTCGCCTGCCGCGATCGCAACGCCATTGGCCTACAAGCCGACCTCCTGGGTGCCCATGCCCTCGGCATCCGCAACGTCCTCGCCCTCACCGGCGACCCCGTCAAAGCTGGCGACCACCCCGACGCCAAACCCGTCTTTGACCTGGAATCCGTACGCCTACTGCAACTGATTACCAAACTCAACTCCGGCTTTGACTGGGTGGATCATGCCCTCACCGATGGCGCAACCGATCTCTGTGTCGGAGCAGCCGTGGATCCGCAGTGTGGCAGTTGGTCAGGGCTGAAGCGACGCTTTGAACGTAAAGTCAACGCAGGCGCACAGTTCTTCCAAAGCCAACTCATCACCGACTTCGATCGCCTCGAAAAATTCATGGCCGAAATAGGCCGTCCCGCCGGAAAGCCAATTCTAGCTGGAATTTTCCTACTGAAATCCGCTAAAAACGCCCGCTTCATTAACCGTGCCGTCCCCGGCGTCAACATTCCCGATCACATCATCGATCGCCTAGAACAGGCCGCCGATCCGCTCCAGGAAGGCATCCAAATTGCCGCTGAGCAAGTCCAAATGGCCCAGCACATCTGCCAAGGCGTCCACCTCATGGCCGTCAAACGAGAAGACCTAATTCCCCAGATACTCGATCGGGCCGGAATCGCACCCCTGCAAACCAAAGCTCCGTCAAACGGGCAAAAAATCAGCATCTAGCGGCCCACTCCCTACTCCCCACGCCCCACTCCCTACCCACTCCCCTACCCCTCCCCAAAACTCGCCATAATGGAAACACACCCGATCTAACTTCCCCGACCCCTAGGCTATGGCTCTCAACCTCTTCACCGTTGGCAAACCCGTCCCCGCAGATCGCTTTATCGGTCGCACCGCCGAAATTGCCACCGCCTTCGACCAAATCACCAGCCAAAGCAACCTCGCCGTCTGGGGCAGTCCCGGCATCGGCAAATCCTCCTTCCTCAACCTGCTGGCCGATCCCCAAGCTTGGCAAATTCGCGGCTACGATCCCACCAGCGCCGTCATTGTGCGGTTTAGCTGCTTGGAACTGCTCCCCTTCAGCGAACCCCGCTTCTGGAAAGAAATTCTGACCCAAATCCAGGACTACGCCGAAACCGCCGAGATCGTCAGCGAAGCCAAAACCGTCCTGCAAGCCGATAACCTGACCAAAGACGGTCTGCGCCAAGTCCTGCGGGAAATTGGACGCCAGGGCCAGTACCTCGTGCTGCTGGTGGACGACTACGACGCCACCCTGCAACCCCAACCGGGCTACGACGACAACGCGATCGCCACCTTCGTCAGCGACTGCCGCAACCTCTGCTCCCACGCCCGCGAAAGCCAATACCTCTCCATGGTTGTCACATCCCTACGGCGGCTGAACGAACTGGGGCCGAAGCTGCAACCGGGCAGTTCCCCCTGGTATAATCATTACCTGTTTCTGCCCATCAAACCCTTCAGCACCCACGATGTTGCAGCTCTGATGGGAGGCTTGCCCATGACCCCAGCCCTGCGGGACGGCATCCGGGAAATGACCAACGGCCACCCCGCGCTGCTGCAATCGGCAGGGAATTTGCTCTACCGGGAACTACGATCGGGCAACGTCCCCGATCCCCAAGCCTTTGCCGCCGACTTCCGCACCATGACCCAGCACCTCTACGAAGCCTTCTGGAACCTAGCCAGCGATGTGGAGCAAACCCTGATGATGCTGATTGCCCTCCTCCACCTTAAAGGGCGACTGCAAAAAAAACGCTACGATCTGGGCGATTTGGAACTGGTTTTTAGCCAAAAGGAACGGGAACTGTCCAACCTAGTGGAGCAGGGAATCCTGACGCGCAAGTCCCGCGCCGGAGAATTTAAATATGCCTTTGCCTCGTCGATGATGGAATGGTGGGTGGTGGAAGAAATGGAAAATAGCTCCGAAGATTGGCTACGCGATCGACAACGGGTGTTTCTCAATCTGATGAGCCACCGCCAAGCCGAAACCGTCACCAATGCCATCCGCTGGCTCTGGCAGCACAAAGACGAATTACCCACCATTTTGGAATGGCTCGCGAAAATTTCCACCGCCTTCCCCAAAGGCATGATTCCCGGCTAAATTCTGCCCTTGCCCCCTAGCCACACCCAGAACCACAGCCTACAATTTGGGTATTCTCAACTCGATCGCAAAGAGGTTGATCTCCCCTCTACCCTCCTACCCCTCTACCCAATCCCCTTCCGTCTACCCCGCAACCCTGCGCCCCAGATGTTCAGTCTGGAGGGAGACATCCCAATGATCATGGTCGCCAGTCGCAGAAATCCTTACATTATTGGTCGTCCGGTCAATGAACCCGATCGTTTTTTCGATCGGGAACCGTTGCTGGAGTTCATCGCTGACAGCCTCAGCCAAAAAGCGCCCGTAATCCTGCTCCACGGCCAACGGCGCATTGGCAAATCTTCCGTGCTGGCCCAGATTCCCCATTGGCTGCAAGCCGAGCCCTTCACCTTCATCGCTCTGTCCCTGGAAGGCAAAAGCCACAAATGCCTGCCGGAAGTGCTGCACGATTTGGCGAAGGAAACGCTGCAATCCCTGGACTGCCTGAACCGCGTCCCGATCGTGCCGTCGATCACGGAACTGAAAGAAAATCCCGGCAGTTTTAATCGCTTTCTGGAAAATTTATCCACCTGCTGCGATCGGCCAGAACTGGTGCTGCTGTTAGACGAGTTCGACACCCTGGGGAACTATCAGCCCGATGCAGCGGCCTATCATCTTTTCCCGTTTCTGGCGGAAACGATTCAACAACAACGCTTTCTGCACATTATTCCCGTGGTGGGTCGTCGGTTGGAGGATTTGCCCACCCTGATCAGCCTGTTTAAGAGTGCGCCCAGCCAGGAGATCGGGTTGCTAGATCGGGCTATCACAACGCAACTCATTACCCAACCCGCCCAGGGCATCCTGCACTACGCCGAAGACGCCATTACCGCCATCTTTGACCTCTGCGCGGGCCATCCCTATTTCACCCAGGTCATCTGCTTTGCCATCTTTACCCAAGCTCGCCAGGACGATCGCTGGGAGGTGACGGCAGAGGATGTGTATCGTGTGGTAGATCGGGCGATCGAACTGGGCGAGGGCGGACTCGTCTGGTTTTGGGATGGGTTACCCATTGCGGAACGAGTCCTGTACTCAGCCGCAGCGGAAGTGGCTGAGAAAAGTTCCACAGGTGTGGACGCGAATCCCACCATCCGCGAGGGGGATCCCTTAGCACTGTTGGAAGAGTGGGGCGTTTCCCTGACAGACTGCCTGCACAAGGCCCAGCAGAATTTAATCGAGTGGAAATTCCTTAAGCGAATCAAAAAAGCTGAATCCCCGGAAACCGTTTCGCGCGGCACCTACAAAATTACGATCGAACTGGTGCGGCGCTGGCTAGTGCGGCAACACAGTATTCGCGATGAAATCTGGGAATTAGAAAACCTCAATCCCGAACTGAAGTCCCTCTACGAAGAAGGCCGCGATCGACGCTACCAAGGGGAGCTTTCAGAGGCTATTTCGCTGTATGAGCGCGTTTTAGCTGAAAATCCCAACTATTTCAGCAGTTTATTTGAGCTAGCTGACTGTCTCTTGCATACCAAAGCCTATGCCTACGCCTTAACTTTGTTCGATCGGGCCTACTATGTTGATCCCTTTCGCGCACGGGAAGGTTTAATGCGATCGGGCCTCGGCCATGCTAAAACCCTGATGGAGCGCAGTCAAATTGCTGAAGCAGAGAAGGTTTTAGATCGGTTATTGGAAATGGATGCGGAGAATCCCGAAGTACGATCGTTTCTCGCAGAAATTGCAGCACAGAAAACGCAAACCCTCCAGATCCAGCAATCCTGGGGTAAGTTCATTCCCGAATGGAAGTGGAATCTCTCGAAACAATCATCCGAACTACCGCCTCAGGATTAACCCATAATCTTTGTCATCACAATACATCGACAAAAGCGTGCGGCTCATTTGCTGGACGAACATGAGCTTCGTTGCAATCCAAGTGGCATCCACAATCGGCTAATGGCAAGACTGGAGAATCGAGGAAAAGAGGGGTGTCATCTTAAGCAGTAACCGTCAGCCATTCTAGCGATCGGGGTTCCTGCGAGGGATAATAAGACCTGGCTAATACCCCAGAAACCCCAATCGCCTATGCATCCCAACTTCCAGCACCTTGCAACGCTGTACAAAAACACCCTGCTCGACAACGTCTTACCCTTCTGGGAAACCCATTCGATCGATCGAGAATACGGCGGTTATTTCACCTGCCTCGATCGCACGGGCCAAGTCTACGACACCGATAAGTTTGTCTGGTTGCAAAATCGCCAAGTCTGGATGTTTTCCGTTCTCTGCAATCGTTTAGAAAAGCGGGAAAATTGGTTGCAGATTGCCCACCATGGCGCAGAATTTCTGGCTGCCCACGGTCGCGATGCCGATGGAAACTGGTACTTTGCCCTAGATCGATCGGGCCAGCCCCTGGTGCAGCCCTACAACATTTTTTCCGATTGCTTCGCTGCCATGGCCTTTAGTCAGTATGCGCTGGCTTCGGGCACCGACTGGGCGCGGGAAGTCGCCCTGCAAGCCTATAACAACGTCTTACGTCGCAAAGATAACCCCAAAGGCCAATACAGCAAAGCCTATCCCGGCACTCGGCCCATGAAATCTTTGGCAGTGCCCATGATTCTGGCCAATCTCACACTGGAAATGGACTGGCTCTTGCCCAGTGAAACCCTAGAAAGCGTGCTAGACACAACGGTTAAGGAAGTACTCACCGATTTTTTCGATCGAGATCGGGGACTCATGTTTGAAAGCGTTGCCCCGGATGGTTCCCACATTGATTGCTTTGACGGTCGGCTGATCAATCCAGGTCACGGCATCGAAGCCATGTGGTTTATCATGGATATTGCCAATCGTCGAAATGATTTAGTGACGATTAATCAAGCGATCGACATTGTGTTGAATATTTTAGATTTTGCCTGGGATGGGAAATATGGGGGACTGTATTACTTCATGGATGCCAACGGCCATCCCCCCCAGCAATTGGAATGGGATCAAAAACTGTGGTGGGTTCATTTAGAAACCCTTGTCGCCTTGGCCATGGGCTATCGCTTAACGCAACGGGAAGCCTGCTGGGCTTGGTATCAGAAATTGCACGACTACAGTTGGTCGCATTTTACCGATGCCGAGTATGGCGAATGGTTTGGCTATCTCAACCGCCAAGGCGACGTGTTACTCAACCTCAAAGGTGGAAAATGGAAAGGCTGCTTCCATGTTCCTCGGGCCATGTTCCTATGCTGGAAACTGTTTGAATCCCTAGCCACTGAAAATCTAGCGGCTTAAGCTTTTCTCAGTCCCAGGGAGGATATTCGATCGGGGCTTTTTTCTACGGGAACCCGTGAAACTACCCATTCGTCAATGACTTTTGGTTTGTGCTAGCGCTCATGTTCAGACAATCTAGTTTTGTAACTTGCTCAATTCTGCAATTTGCAGCTAGGAGGATTCACCCGGAGTTTCAACACCAAGGCATTGTTTGAGGTTCAAATCTGTAGCATTGATCAATCAATTGGGTATTAGAGCGTTGTTTCTCGATCGTTCGGTGTGATCAGTAGGAGACCCCATGACTAAAGCCAGCCGATGGTCATCATTTACGACCTTTGTCAAAACACTGCTCTTGGGCGGCATTCTGGGCGCAACCGGCATTGTTGTTTTGCTATTCCTGAAACCGCAGTGGTTCCAGAATGTGGGATTAGTCAGTGCGCCCCAGTCCACCGTTTCCCCAACCGTCGAACCCACCGCCTCCCCCAGTTCCACCC